>JANTFG010000087.1 GCA_024763555.1 Thermoanaerobaculales bacterium | reverse complement strand
CTGGTGGCTTCCTGGAACCACCGTACCCTGAGTTACGGCCAGAATGCGGTGATGGCGAGATTCGATGATGCCCTGCATCCGGAACTCCAGGTGCCGGTCTTCGACAACAGGCTCCAGTATGACTCCGACGTCGGTGCCGTTCCGGCGGATTTGATGCCGGATCAGGAAAAGACCACTGGACGCCTGGATCTCAACATCAATAACCTTGGCGGCTTCGCCATCAACGTCGGTGGAATCCTCCAGGATTCCAAGAACAACTACAGCGGCAACCGTGCGACCTTCAGGGGCGTGATGGCCAATGTTTCCAGGCGCTTCAATCAAAAGACGGCGCTGCGGTGGCGGGCTCGTGCCTACACCATCGACAACGACGCCGTCTGGGTCGATGTCCACGATCGTCCCTCCATCGCCGGTCCGACCGCCGGGCTGACTTATGAACAGTGGAGCGGCCAGAACTTCGATCACTGGCGTCGTTCGGCTCTGGATCGGGATGTCTTCGAGTCGAAGATGGACCTCTCCTACAGGGCTTCCCGTAAACTCGGAACCTTCCGCTTCAAGTGGGACTACTCCACGATCGATCGGGAAAACTATGAAGTCGCTCCCGGCGAGACGAAGACCGAGAAGAATATCCTGGGTCTTCACTGGAATGCCCACCCGGCTAAGAAACTCAAATTGCGGGCCTTCTACAACCACGGCGAGATTGACCGGCCTTTCATGCTCGTGGACGGCACCTGCTCGACCCTGGTCTCCGGTTCGGCGCCGAACCCCTGGGATCCGACGGTGACAGCCCAGTATTACGAGTTCCAGGATGCCCGCATCGGTGATTCGACGGCCTCTCCGGAGTCTTACGACGAGTTGAAGGTCGCGGGGACCTATAACTTCGGCGCGACGATGTCGATGACCGGTTCCTACCACTGGTGGGACGGCAGCAACAACGCAGGGGATTTGACGAACTGGTCCCGCACCAATAATTCGGCCAATCTGACCTTCTGGTCGGCGCCGGCTGAAGACTGGAGCTGGTACATCGGATATACCTACCTGCACTCGGATCTGGATGCGCCGATCTGCATTCCGATCTTCGATGGTTGAGCAGGCACGATCATGGGTGGCCAGGATGGCTACCAGAGCAACCTGCTTTCCAACGACACGCAGTCCGACAGCACCGTATTGGGTTTCCGGGTTCATCTCACCGAGAAGGCCGAGATTGCCATGGATCTCGCCTACACCAACTCGAAGCAGGGTTTTGTGCCCTTTGATATGCACGCACCGAGCTATGAGGAAACACATGCCTCGATGAGCTTTGATTTCTCGCAGTCCCATCTGTACAGCAAGATGGATGTCAATAGCTTCGATGTGTCGGCCAAGCTCAACTACAAGCTGACGGACAACTCGTGGTTGAATTTCTTCTATCGCCTGGCGGATTACGATGACACCGTCGCCTTCTTCCAGGATTCTTCCGGAACCTATCAGGTTCTCGGTGGATTCATGGGCTGGAATTTCTAGGAATTCCGGACTCGAAAAAATTCCCGCGCCTTCGGGCGCGGGTTTTTTTTGTTGCGGTCGTCCGGGTCTTTTTTTCGACTCAGGGAGGTGTTCCACCGGACCCTTCCGGGCTTTCCTCCAGATCCTCCGGCCGGCCTCCTCCTTCGATCAGTGATCCGAACTGGATCTGAAGCCCGACCGAGACGCCCCAGGATGATTCCCGCTTCTCTCTGAGTGTTTCCCGCGGCCAGGATACGCCGCTTCCGATGTCGGTAAAAAGCCAATGCCGATGAAGGCGTCGTCTGAAGAAGACCCAGGCGCCGTATTCTTCCAGGGGAACTTCGGCCTTGGTTTTTCCCTCGATCCAGAGCCTGCAGCCCAGCGCTTTCGAGGGACTCAGGCGGTGGAAGGCGACCATAGAGTTCCTCCATTCCACACCCTTCGATTCCTCATAGATCGTGGCCCGTCCCGAGAGCCTGAAGAGAGTTGACGCCTGTGGGCGATATTCCAGGTCCAGGTTTGTCGTGGTTCCATAGCCTTTTTTGCGGTACCAGAAGAGGGTCTGGCGGTAGCGAAAAAGGCGGCGGGAATTGTATTCGTGGTACCAGCGGTACTGGGTCTTGGCGTAGGGATCGAGGGGCAGGCTGGCCTGGAGACCGACCTGAAAGGAGAGGCGTTTGTGATGGCTCCGGAATGGCGTCGTACCCAGACCGACAATCCACTGCTCGTTTTCGTTTCGGAGTTTGACTGGAACAGCGCCCCCCTCAAGGGCCTCGCTGTCCCGGACATATTCCTCGGGATCGACCCTTCCGACAAAGAGCTTGAGTTTGCGATTCGCGTTGGGAAGATCGAAGTTGATCCTGGCCCTGAGGATGGGCTCAAAATGATCGTATTCGGTCCACTTGAGTCCGACGGAAATGGAACCGTAAGTCTCGGAGTACTCGTCATGGGCCCGGGCGTCCCCGAAAAATGTATCAAACCAGCGGGAGGTCGCGCAGACACTTGTGTAGAGTCCTCGGGAAACTCTTGAGAGAAAATCATTCTCGGGACCGATGCTGACTCGGCAGGGGTCCTCTTCGCGACTCTTCTCCTCTGGGCTCGATTTGGGAGTCTCCCCGGCCAGAGAATGGCCGGTATCACACAGCAGAGAGGCTGCGCAGCAGAGGAAGATCAGGGAACAGATCTGATGCGGGAGGAGTTTGGCTTTCATATCCCCTCCAGTGTAGCGGTTCCAGAGGATAGGGAAAACGGGGGCGCTGGAGTCGAGGCCGAATACTGCTCCGAGGCCGGGGTTTGACCGGATTCGGAGGCCGGGGGTCGTCATCCGAGCTGGAGTTCCAGGGTTCCTCCATGATGGGAGGCACCTTCTGCGGCTCGAATCGAAGCCCTTCCTGTCTCCTGAGTCGGAGATCCATCCTCATGCTGAGGCGGGATCGGGATTTCCGGGCTATACTCGCCGCATGGAAAAAGTGTCGCCTGTTTGCAGTCGCTGCGGGGATTCCGGATGGGAGCTGATCCGGGAGAATGGGAAGGAATTCGTGAGGCGCTGTGTCTGCGCCGAGGAAAAGCGGAGACGGACACTGCTGGAGGCTGCCGGAATTCCCGCTCTGTATCGCGAATGTTCCCTGGAGAATTTTGAGATCTGGAATCCGCAGGATCCCACCCTTCGTCGCGCGCAGCGAAAAGTCCGCGAGTTCGTGGATCTCTGGCCGGAGGTCGACAAAGGACTCCTGCTGATGGGGCCGGTCGGCACGGGAAAAACGCATCTGGCGGCGGGAGCGCTGCAGTCTCTGATCCTTGAGAAAGGGGTGGAGGGGCGTTTTGTCGATTTCACGAGCCTGGTTCTCGATATCCAGATGACCTTCGACCAGAAGGGCGCCCAGAGGGAGCTGATGCGGCCCCTTGTGGAGGCCCGCCTGCTCGTACTCGACGAACTCGGCGCCGGGAAGGTGACACCCTGGATCATGGATCTCCTCTACTACCTCGTCAATGCACGTTACGTCGAGAACCGCCGGACCATCATCACCACGAATTACTCGGATTTTCCCTCGGCGACGGTGGAGAAGCTTGAGGATCGAGTTTCGACCCGGATCCGCTCCAGGCTCTATGAGATGTGTGACCGAATCGAGTTGCGGGGAGAGGATTTTCGAAAGGAGCGGCGGGCGAAGTGAAGATCATCCGACTGTCAGGGATTGCCCTCGTTCTTGGACTGACGGCGGCCTGCTCCAGCGTGCCCTCGGCTCCGCGGCAGCCCTCGACGCCGGTCGTTCACCGAGTCACACCGACGCCGGCACCGGCACCGGCACCGGCACCGACACCGGCACTGACGCCCGAACCGATACCGCTTCCGATCGCAACGCCTCCGCCGCCGGACGCAGGGGCTCTTCCGGAAACCGATTTTGACCCTCCGCTGATCCGGGTTCTCCTGAGGAAGGCGCCCGAGATCGTCCTGCCGGGAACGGGCCGTCCCTGGTTTCTCTCCTCGAAAGATCAAAGCGGATGGCTGTGGGGTCCCCTGAAGATCAGCAGCGCTGGGGCAGGAATCTGGTGGCAACTGGGCGCTTTCGCGAAAGAGGAGGGTGCCGACGAGCTGGTGAAGAAGCTGAAGGCGGCGCTGGGTGAGGATGTGCGGATTGAGGTCCACGTGGGTGATGACGGCCTGGATCGGGTTCGTGTCCTGCATGGACCTGAGGGAAAGGACTTCCTCGCATCCGCAGGTTTTCCGGGCGCCTTCAGGGTCTCTTCAGAGCCACGGCTGAGGGTCGAAGGCTCGGGTGGCGCCTTCGAATCAACCGGGGAAATTCTACTGAGACCTGCCGGGGATGAAAGGATTTCCCTGGGCTCCGGGAGATACCGCGGAGGGATGATTGCCCGGATTGTCTCCGGGAAGGTACTGTTGATCAATGAGCTGAATCTCGAGAGCTATCTCAGAGGAGTCGTCCCGGGAGAAATGGGGCCCTCCGCCTTTCCGGCGCTGGAGGCCCTCAAGGCCCAGGCGGTGGCCGCACGAACCTATGCGGTGGCCCACCTCGGTGATCACCGCGATCAGGGCTATGACATCTGTGCGACTCCCGCCTGCCAGGTCTACGGTGGCGCCGGGATTGAACACCCGCTGACCAGTCGTGCCGTATCTGAGACCAGCGGCATTATCGCGACCTGGGAGGGGAAGCCGATCGATGCGATGTACACCTCGACCTGTGGAGGACACACGGAGGATTCCACCTACCTCTTCTCGGGACGGGAGGCGCCCTATCTCAAGGGAGTCGACTGCGCCTTCGATCGCGCCGTCACGCTGAGAGGAGATGGTGAGAGAAGCGAGTGGATGACACAGGCCGCGTTCAGGGCGGAGCTGGCCCGAAAAAGCCTTGGGCTGGAGGCTGGGGTGGGCCCGCGCGATATTCTCCATGCCCTGGCGGTGAAACGAGGCCTGGAGGTGAAGCTTCCGGAAACCCTGAAGCTCGACGATTTCGCCGGGAGGCTGCTGAAAATCTCGGGACTGGAAGGCGCCGCCCAAAACCTGAGCAGGGGGAAGACGCCGCAGGCCCGGCTCCTCTTTCTCGCGGATCTCTTCAAAGCTCCGCTCTCACCCCCGCCGGTGTCGGGCTGGGAATTCACCTGGGCCCTCGAGGCGGCCGAATCTGTGATGGAGGTGGACGGAATTCTGAGGAAAGATCGCGGAGAGCTGCTGGCGGATCGCGACGCCGGCGCCCGGATTTTTCCGAAAAGGGCGGATGATTCGGAAGAGCTTCCCGGGACGCTCCCCCTCTGGGAAGCGTGGGGCGATTCACGGCGGAGACGCCGAAACGCGGAGATCCTTCCCGGCGCCGCCCTGAGTCGGTATCGGGACGGGGATGAACTCGTGGCCCTGGTTTTCTCCGGCAGCGGGGGGCCCGGGGAGGCGGATCGGCGCTCTGCCTGGCGGGAATGGGTTCGCGATGTCAGCATCAGGGATCTCGCCCGGCGGATTGGAATGCCTGGTCTCAAGGAAGTGCGGATCACCAAGCGGGCGCCGAGCAGACGGGTCATCGGACTTGAGGCGGTCGACGATTCGGGGAGGAGAAAGAGCTGGACGGGCTTCAGGATCCGAAGGGTTCTCGAGCTGCCGGAAACCCTCTTCGACGTGCTGGAATTCACCGGGCCGGGAGGAGAGAAAATGCTGAGATTCCTCGGTCGCGGCTGGGGGCATGGTGTCGGTCTCTGCCAGAACGGCGCCTATGGTCTGGCGCGTGCGGGCAAGAGCTACGACGAAATTCTCCGCCACTACTACAGCGGGATCAGTCTGGAGCGGATTCCTTGAGCAGGACCGACCGGGCTCTGGCGGCCGATGTGGGCGGGACGAAGATTCGTCTGGCGGTCGTCTCAGAGACTGCGGAGGGTCTCAGGATCGAGGAGGAACACCTCCTGCTTTCGGACCCGGAGCGCCTGCTTCGGGATCTCATCAACGATGTTCTCTCCGTCGATCTTCGACGGGACCTCCCGGCGGTTTTTGCGGTTGCCGGACCGGTCAGTGCTCAGCGGGTACGCTTGACGAATCTTCCCTGGGTTTTCTCGGCTGAGGAGCTTGGAGGGGAACTTCAACTGGGAGAACTCCAGCTGATCAACGATGTCGAGGCCATGGCCTGGTCCCTGGAGGATCTGAGAGATTTTCAGGAGATCAAGACCGGAAAGATGGATCCGGAGGGACATCGTGCCGTGCTCAGCCTGGGCACCGGCCTGGGGGAAGGCGGCGCGGTCTATGCGGAAGGCCGATATCATCCCTGGGCGGGGGAGGGTGGGCACTGCGACTGGGCGCCAACCGAGGAACTCGAATGGGAACTGGCTCAATTTCTCAGGGGTCGACTGGGATTGAAGCATCTCAGCCGGGAGCGCTTGCTTTCCGGCGAGGGCCTCGTGAATATCGCCCGTTTCATCTTCGCGCGGGAGGGGAAAGATCTCGAGAAATTTCTCCAGGGCGGGGAGGCCGAAGCGGTCGTTCAGGTCCACCGGGCGGCGCGGGAAGGAAGCGATGCCGGTTGTGTCAGGGCGCTGGACTTCTTCATGCGCCTGCTGGGCGCGGAGGCGGGAAATCTGGCGATGGTCTGCGGAGCGATGGGTGGTGTCTTTCTCGGAGGCGGAATGGCTGTCAAGCTCGGTTGGGCCTTGGGGGGCGAGAGCTTCCGGGAGGCCTTTCTGGCCAAGGCTCGAATGCGGCGCCTTCTGGAAGAGATCCCGGTCATGCTCATCCCGGATGAGCGGGCGCCGCTGCTGGGCGCCGCCCGCTGCGCCTTTCGGCGTCTCGATGCAGATCGTGCTTGAGGGCAGGGGCGGCGGCGTCAAGAAGAGTCGGCGGCGCGAAGCTCGGCCTCCGTATCGGGATCGGGTCATTCAACTGGGGTCGACCCATCCTCAGGCGCAGGTTCTCTGCTCCCGTGCCATCCGGGTGCCCGGGAAGCTCCGTTGAAAAAGCCGGGACCCTGAGGTCCCGGCTTGCTCGATTCCTGAGTGATTTCAGATCACCCGAACTTCCCCAGTGTAGATGTTGACGTAGTAACTGACCTGGTAGTAACCCAGCTTCAGGGTGATGAGTACCCACTCCGTACCGTCGAACTGGGCGAGGGCCTCTCCCGTGGTCGAGCCGTGACCGGTCTCGTACGGGAAGTAGAGGTGCATGATTCCGCTGGGGATGAACTCGAGACCGGCCAGACCGTCCTCCCAGACGAGGTCCGATTCCATCCGGATGGATTCGCCGTCGTAGGAGAGAAGGGAAGAACCGATCAGGGCCGTGGATGCGAGGGTGGAGCCGTCGAAGTGCATCGTAATCACCTGCTCGGCATCGATGTCGGTCCGGTGGGTCTCACCCAGATGTGCATCGTAGTAGCTGACGCTGATGTCGGTGTCGAAGGTGTTCTCCCGGCCGTCGGTGACACAGACGTCCGCATTTGAATGACCGTCGATAAAGAATTCGTCGCCGTAGGCGGGGAGGGTCCACTCGCAGTTATTGAAGACGACCTCGGCCTGCCAGCATTTACCTTCCGGCGATTCGCCCGGCCTCAGGGTGTCGCCGTCGTAGTGTGTGTCGATGCACTCGGCAGTGGTCTTTCCGAAGACCTTCGGACCGCTGTGGTCAACCGCGGTCGAAAGCGCATAGGTCGTCGCCATAACGCTCTCATCGATCATCTCGGGCGGGACGGACTCACCGTAAAGCGGTACGGCCATCCTGTACGAGGGGTCGGTTGAATTCGAGTCGACAACCGAGAGATATGCCGCGATGCCTCCGGATGAACCATCCATGCTGACTTCGACGACCGAACCGGCTTCGATCGAATCGAGGTTGAACCAGCTGAGAACGCTCTTCTGGACCTGTTCCCGAGCCGAGAGATTCCGCTTTCTTGTGGCGATGATCGTACCGGTGGCGTTCTTCAGCGTCATGGTTACCAGGGCGTCGTCTGCGGTGCTGACAAAGCCGATATTCGTCCGAAAGGCTTCATCTGCGACGACACCCTCAAGCAGCAGCGAGTCGCCTGCCCCGGGGAGGGACTGGGTGGGTTGTGCAGGAATGAACTGGCCGAAGCTGCCCTCAGGGGCGGTGTTGTAGGTACGCGATGTCGCCAGCAGGGAGGCCTCGGCGCTGAGGATGAGAGCCCCCTGAAGATTCGTGCTGCTGAAGAGTGAAGAGACGACATCCCGGATATTGAGAAGCTGTCCGGGGACGATGGGGTCGGAGACGGAAACCGTGATGGGATCACCGCCCGTCTGGGGCCAGAGTTCAAAACTCGGGGTCGTCGGCTCGCTGCCGACGTTCATGACCCAGACATCGGTTTTCCACTGAGTTCCACCGACGCCCTGCACATGAGCGGCTGCGGGGACCATCAGTTCAGGAGAGGCATCGATCATCCTGGAAGGTGAAATGTAAATCGGGTCGTTGGACCCTGCGGCCACCACCGAGGCATAGGTCGCCAGGCGTCCCGACGAGAAAACTCGAACCCAGCCTGATTCGATGGGTTCCACGCTGAGGGAGGAGAAGACATCGTTGAGCTGTTGCTGGGAGTAGGGGGCCGAGGAGTAGCTTTTTGAGTTCAGCAGCTCGCCGGCTTCATTGAAGAGATAGACCGATACGTTATTGGCCTTCCCGTCGAGGTTGACCCAGCCGACATTGCTTCGGCGACCCTCGGTGGCCCCGACGCCGAGGAGGCGGTAGGCCTGTCCCTCGAGAATCTCCTCGGTCCGGACGGCGGGAATCGTCTGGCCGTAGCTTCCCAGCGTCCCGAGATTGTAGGTGCGGGAACTGATCGCGAGCTGATCGCCCGCGGAGTCGATTCTTAAAGCGGCCGTTCCATTGAAGGTGAATTCCGAGTCCAGAAGGTCTTCAAGACTGAGGGTTGAGCCGGGTTGGAGACTGTAGTCCTTTCTCCTTGAGAGAGCGGAGTTATCCCGGTTTTGAGGCAAGAGGTAGATGCTCAGGCTTTGAGTTTCGGCTGAGAAGTTGTGGATGATCAGGTCGGTTCTCCAAACACTGTCCTCCGCGCCGTTGGCGTGGGCGGCAGCCGGGATCCACCACTGGCCGGCAACAGCGCCGGCGGCGGAGAGTATGAGAGACAGGAAAAATATCAGGGCGGTTTTCTTCATGGCGTTCTCCTTTTGTTAATGCTCTCTGGCATTCGCGATCCACTGATATACTAAGTTTATGATACGACAAAAAACCGGCGGAGATGTTACGAAAATATGACAGCATCTCGAAGATCGCCTATCTGGAATCACCGGGTATTCTCCCGCGCGGAGTCGGATGAGCCCGGCTTCCGTTCCTATCGGCGTCGCTTCCTGCTTCTGATCGCTCCACTCGCAATTCTGACCGCGGGGACGCTTTCCCTGATCAGCGCGCGGGCGGTTCGCGCGGTTGCAACCCCGATAATTCGGGAGAGTACGGAGAATTTTCTCACGGCCCTCTCAACGGTTGTAGAAAGCGCCGCCGGTGATCAGCAAGTTATGATCGGGATTCTCGAGAGCTATCTCGGGTCTCAGGGTCAGTGTTTCCTGCTTCTGAAAGACGGACAGCTTCAGCTCGAAGTGGGTTCTTCGAGCCACCGGGAGCAGTGTCTGGGAGATCTGCGGGTCATCCTCGACGGAGCAGACAGCGGCAGTGTGATTCATGATTACGGCCCTTTCGGAACCTGGATGTCCGTGGCGCGGCGATTGAAGGACGGTCGGATCCTTCTCATGGAGAAATCGGTCGATGGACCGGGTACGCTTTACACTGCGGCGGCTTTGGCCGTGACCATTGCGACAGTGCTCGTTGCCTTTCTCTTTGCCTTCGTCCTGTCCGGAATTCTCTTTCGACCCGTAGCCGCCCGGCTGGAACGCCTGCAGGACGCCTTGATGCGTTTTGAAGCGGGAGAGCAGAAGCTGCGCCTCCAGACAGCGGCGGGACAGTCAAACGAACTTGACGAGGTCGATCGAGCCTTCAATCACATGGCGGAACGGATCGAGGAGTTGGAAGAGGAACGAAGGCGTCGGTCGGAAATGAAGCGCGCCCTGCTCGCCGATCTGGCCCACGATATCAATACGCCGATCGCCGTCCTGCGGGGTTTTGCCGAGACCCTGGTCGAGAAAGGCGCCGAAATGGATGAGGCGGATCTTCTCTCGGTTCATGCCCGCATTCTCGGACAGTCCTACTATGTCCAGGCGATTGTCGAGGACCTGCTGACGATGGCGGATGCCCAGGGACGTCAGCTGAAAATCAGTCCGGAGGAGGTGTCGGTCGATGCCCTTTTCGATGACATCATCGATGCCTACGAGCCCCTCGCATTCCAGGCGGGAACGGCCTTGATCGGAGATGGTCACGGAATTTTCGTATGGGCGGATTCATTGCGGCTTCGGCAGATTCTCAATAATCTCATTCGGAACGCGCTGCTTCACGCGAAGGGTGCGACGATGATCGAGTTATCAGCCCGGCGGGACGAGAAGGGTGTATTCATCAGGGTTGAAGATGATGGTCCGGGGATCCCGGAAGAGCTTGTAGAGAGTCTCTTCGAAAGGCGGCGACGTGGGCCGGACTCGGCAAGCGGAGGCTGGGGTTTGGGGCTTGCGATCGTCAGGACGCTCGCTCAGGGGCACGGAGGCAGCGTACGATATGTCCAGACTTCATCCGGCGCCTGTTTTGAGGTCTTTTTCCCCGATCGTCCGACCCGCTGAATCTCAGGCGGCGATGACGCGGTTCCTTCCTTCCCGCTTCGCCTGAAGAAGGGCCTGGTCCGCCGCATTGATCAGCTCATTGAGCGAATGCTCCCCGAACTCTTGAGTCCCGAGTTCGGCGATGCCGATCGAGATGGTCACTCGGAGCTCCGGCGCCTCCGGGAGCTGAAAGTCCAGCTGGGAAACCGCCTGTCGGAGTTTTTCAGCAACGTGCAATCCGGCGACAAGGTCCGTTTCCGGGAGGAAGAAGAGAAATTCCTCTCCACCGTAGCGGCCGATCCTGTCGGTGGTACGCAACTGAGCCTGGAGACACTGGGCAACCCGCTGGAGGATCGTGTCACCGGCCAGATGGCCCCAGCTGTCATTAACCCTCTTGAAATAATCAAGGTCGATCATGCCCACCGCCAGAGGGCGTTCATAGCGAGCCGAGCGTTCCATCTCCTCCTCAAGGGCCCGAAGCACCGCCTCACGGCGCAGGAGTCCGGTCAGCTGCTCGTAACGGGTGCTTTCAAAGAGCCTGATGTTTTCCAGAACCGTGGCCAGGTTGAGCGAAAAGAGCCTGAGGAGGTCCAATTCTTCCGGGATGAGGCGCTCGCCGGTGATCGTCGGACCGAGGAGTAGAATTCCGACCAGGGTGTCGGCGTTGACCAGCCCGACTCCCATCTCCGCGTTGACCGCCTGGATCCTCTGGGCGAGGCCGGGACTGGACTCGGCGATGAGATCCGCCGGCAGAACCCTCCGGGCTTCGCGGATCAACTGGACGCCGGGGTCCCTGGAATCCAGCAGGAGGGAGATGCCGTATTCGTCTGTTACGGAACCTCCGTTCGATGCGAGAGAAACCAGAAGACCGCTGTGGGGGTCGGATACCAGGAGGGTTGCACTTTCAAGACGGAAAATCTCACAGATCTCCTCGATGAGACGGTTGCCGATCTCCGTCAGGCTTCCGAGAGAGGGAAGGGTGGCCGCGAGTTCGGCAAGACGATCGCGTGTCTCGAATCTTTCCGGAAAAAACTGTCGATCAACCCGCACCTGAATCCAGTTTCGAATCGGATTGAAGGCCAGTCCGAGGAGCAGCATGCCGATGGCGAAGATCCCGACCTGGAGTCGGCCGGCATTGATCTCGGATCCGAAACGTGAGGCGCCGGTTTCGAAAATCAGTGAGAAGAGGAGGATGACGATCGCGGTCACGATGAAGAGGACGAGGCTTCGCCGGATGACCAGCTGAACATCCAGCATGTGGTAGCGGAAGATCGCGATGAAAATCAGAATGGGATAGACGAGGAGGACCAGGGGCTGAAGGACGTCGAAAAACCCCGGTCTCGGCATCCCGAGATAGGTCACCACGGTCGTGACGATATTGAAGAGAGTCCACGGGAGAACTCCCGCCAGAATCAGCAGAGTCTGGTTTCGAGCGGCCCGGGTCCGTGACTGTCGGAGCTGGACGATGAGGATGGCCATGATCCCGAGGCCCCAGGCGATCAGGACGACGTCGTTGAGCAAAGTCGAGAGAAACCCTGAAAGAAAATCGAGGTCGGAGACGCCGAGTCGGTTCAGGACCAGAACGGTCGATGTCAGAATTCCAATCCCGAGGCCGAAGACATAGTAGCTTTTCAACAGCCGAGGCCGCTCATCAAACCAGGGGTAACGTCGCGGAATGATGGACGCGAGATGGAACTCCAGGCCCATCTGGATTCCGGTGAGCACGTAGAAGATCGTGAGCCGGAAGACAGCCCATTGGGGCATAAAAACAAGCTGGTCCGGGAGCGCCATCTCCAGGGCGACTGCCAGCGAAAAGAAGGTCAGGACCTGCGCCCGTTCTCCCTCCGGGGCCCGGTAGTGGGCGAGAAGCCCGACGAGGAGGTAACCGAGAGCCGTCAGGAGATTCAGCAGGAAAACGCTCCAGGGGAAGGGAACTCCCGGAGTGACACTGAAGGTCAGTGTTCTGCCCATTCTTCGCACCGTGAAATCAACCGGTACGCCCCGCCGGAAATGCCTGGAGATGGCGATAAAAGCATCCGTTGTCGATCTCTTCTCCCCATTCATGGCCAGGAGAATATCGTCGACTTTCAACTCCGATCGTTCGGCCGGAGTATTCGAATAGATGTCTGTGATCCTCGGATGGCCTTCGTCCGTTGAGAGTGCGAGGCCGATCGTTCGACCCGTCGATATCGCATCGGAATAGGCTCCCAAACCGATCAGGCCGCAGATGACTGCGGCGACGATCAGGATGAGGAAATGAGCCCGGCGTTGTTTCATAGTATCTGTCGGATCGCAGCTATTTCCGCCGCTCTCCTCGTTCATTCTACTTGAAATCGGGACTAAGGGCCCGCGCAAAAATTACTTTCGCTTTTCGCATCCCATCAGCACCACATCTTCGGCTCGGGCTCAATCTGGAAATACTCAACGTAGGCAAGGCTACGCCTCCGCTTTCCCTCAATCCCCCAATCCAAATCTGAAGCACATCTGGGCGCGCAAAACAGAAAGTACAGACCTCCTGATCTCTACGAGAGTAGGTAAGTTTGCATTATTAGACTGAAGAGGTTCTCTTCCAAGGACTTATAGGCGAATTGATGGAGGGCGG
>JANTFG010000086.1 GCA_024763555.1 Thermoanaerobaculales bacterium | reverse complement strand
TGGGTCCGTGCCGCCCAGGCGGAGCTGGTCTCGGATCATATCCGCCTGCTGATCCAGGAGAAGGCCTCCAGCCTGGACATGGCCTTCTACGATTCACCAAAGTACTTCGACACCCTGCACCGGGCACGCTATGACGCGCAGTCCCGGCCGATCGCCCTGGTGGAGAGCCTCGGCGGACTGATGCAGGGGGCACTGACACTGATCAGCATGGCCGTCATCCTGGCCGGTTACGCCTGGTGGCTTCCCCTCGTCCTGCTCATCAGCACGATTCCAGCACTCTTTGTTCTCTTTCGCTTCATCCTCCGCCGCCACAAGTGGAGGATGAGTCGCACCACCCAAACACGAAGGGCCCTTTACTACGAGTACCTCCAAACCAGCCGGGAGACTCTGCCTGAAGTCAGACTCTACGGGCTGGCGAGCCACTTTCGAGGACTCTTCTCCGATCTCAGGCTGCGGCTTCGGGAAGAGATACTCCAGTTGGCCCGTTCCGAGGCCCTATCCCGGATCCTTGCCGGCCTCTCGGGGCTCATCCTCGCCGCCGGAGCGCTCTTTCTCATGCTGCTCGACGTCCTCAAGGGTGTCCTCAGTTTCGGTCAACTCGCAATGTACGGACAGGCCTTCATCCAGGGACAGAAACTGACGAGGGGAAGCCTGGAAAATGTAGGTCAGATCTATTCGAACCTGATTTTTCTCGGCAATCTCTTCGAATTCCTGGAACTCGAACCCAAGGTTCTTCCCGCAGAGGATCCGATCCTCAGATGCGGAGCGCCCGAATCCGAGATCCGCTTCCGGGACATCAGCTTTCGCTATCCGGCCTCCTCCGGCTTCGCGTTGGAGAATTTCAATCTCGAGATCCCGGCGGGTCGGACGACCGCCATTATCGGCCCCAACGGCGCCGGGAAGAGTACCCTCTTCAAACTCCTGCTCCGACTCTATGACCCGGACTCCGGCACCGTCGAGATCGACGGTATTGACCTGCGTCGCCTTGACCTCGATACCTTCCGAAACTCCGTCGCCGTTCTCTTCCAGATGCCCCTCCAGTTCAGCGCAACCCTCGCCGAGAACATCTCCTACGGAAAGCTGGCCGAGGCCGATCGAATGGACCTCCTTGAAAAGGCCATTGAGGCCGCTGACGCCGGCGAGATCATCTCCCGTCTGCCGGAAGGAGAGCAGACCATGCTGGGGCCATGGTTTGGAGGAACGGAGCTCAGTGTCGGCCAGTGGCAACGCCTGGCCCTTTCCCGTGCTTTCTTCCGCGATGCTTCCCTCATCCTCCTCGACGAGCCCACCTCGGCTATGGATTCCTGGTCCGAGGCCGCGTGGATCGAGTCTTTCCGCCGCCGGCAGGAAGGCAGAACCGTCGTCATCATCACCCACCGCCTCCACACGGCCCGCCGGGCAGACCTTATTCACGTCATGGAAAAGAAGGGAATCGTCGAAAGTGGGACCCACGAGGAACTTCTTGAGCGCAACGGCCGATATGCCCGGGCATGGGAGGCCCATGGATTCTCAGGTTAACCTGCAGAGACCGGGAAACCCTCGCTTGGTCTGTAAAAGGGCATTGCGCTGCGTACAAGACCTTGGATACAGATGCCTTGAAAGAGACATTAGCCCAGATTATTGCCCTAAATGATGGGTTTCTGGACTTCATCGGGCCAGGAACTGCGAAAATCACCCCATATCAGGATCGGCGTAGAAGAGGCGGCCGGAGCAGGAACAGCAGGCCAATACAGGAGACGGAGCCGCACATCCGGAACTGGCGCAGGATCCGATGCCGGAGCTGGGACGACCGTGGTTCTTTAGGCGGAATGCGTGGGAAGGGCGCCGCATTGATGTCTGAAACCGGAGCCGGGGGCTGTGGACGAGACCTGTGCTGCAGCGGGATGTTCCGACCACTCCGACTGCGACTCTGCCGCACCAATTTCGCCTCTCGAGCGAAGCACCCGGCTGCGGAATCGGTTCCGGCTTGCTGCTCCGGCTCCTAGTAGAGCGTTTCCGAAATAGCGTGTCGCACAAAGGTCGTCGATGCGCCCGGCCTGTAAGGCGCGTTACCGTAGGCGATGCGGTGCCCATCGGCGAGTTAGCGCAACGCTGCAGGCCGGGATGCAGCGGCGACCGATTGCAACGGTATTTTTGAAACGCTCTACTAGGACTTTCAGCTTTGCTCCTTCCCCGCGAGAGGCTGTCTCCGGATCGGCCGCCCGCCGGACAAAGCAGATCGTCGGCGAGCAAGGCGTCACCTGCCTGATCGAGTATCAGAAGGGTCCAAAGCCCCGAAAACCCTGATCTAAGGTCGCCGACCTTCCGGAAACCCAGTTCTCAGAACGATTCTCCAGCCTTCGAATTCCCCGGCGCTCGGTCTTTCCGGGGACGCTCTCTCTAAATTGTGCCCATAACTTTGCATGACAATCTGTAGCCTATGCAACTTATTTTCAGCAGGATAGTCTATTCTTGGCCCCGGAAGTTCCGCTTAACCCTCTCCTAAGCGGCTGTTTCCACGGGGGTTGCGCGCAGCGCAAATACCTCAGTTCAGGTTGAGAATCGAAGTCGGCACGATCTCTGATATTCTCGTACGATGAAAACGGGAGATGGTGAGCCCTCAGTTCCAGCAGAATCTCCGGAAGATCTTCGGCATCCGGCTGGTGGCATGGAATTCGATGATGTCCTTGGGGTCATCAGGGCATTTCAAGAGCAACAGGTACACTACGTTATCATCGGGGGCGTTGCGGTCAACCTTCATGGCCTTGTTCGGGGAACAGAGGATGTTGATTTTCTCGTTGCCCCGGATGCCGAAAATTTCTCCCGGATTCGGCGGGCACTGAAATTACTTTACGATGATCCGTCCATCGAGGAGATTAAGGCTGAAGATGCAGCTCACTATGCTGTTATTCGCTATGGCCCGCCGGGGGGACGGTTTTATATTGATCTCCTGACGCGTATCGGCGAGGTCTTTCGCTACGGGGATATTGAGAGCGAAATCCTCAGTGTGGAAGGTGTCCGAGCACGTGTTGCAACCCCTGGCGCTCTCTATCGAATGAAGTGCGATACGGTTCGAGCCAAGGACCGCGACGACGCCATGGCTCTCAAGATTCGTTTCAATCTTGCCGAAGCGAAGGATGGGGACTGATGCCGGTGGAGAGGTTTCGAACGCTGGAGGAAGCGGAACGGGCTCTCCAATCTCGTTCCGGAGCGCTGGATCTGTTTAAGCGGATCCGGACGCACTGGCACCGGGTCGGCACCTTCGCCGGGCGTCGTTATCCGAGTGGGGTGCGTTTGTACGCGAGTTTGGAAGACGCTGAAGTGGACAGACTCCGTTGGATCGGAAACACAACAACGAAAGAGGATCACCTGAGCCCGGAGATTCCCGGCTGAGCTGATAGACGACGATCCACTGATTGTCTCTGCTCAAGGTCTGTGGCGGTAACTCGTCGAGGCCTTCCGAGCCATTCTCCCGATTTAAGTCTACCCCAGCCGAGGTTGAGGTGGTCGCAGCCGCCCTCGGTGTAACCGTCGACAAGGGCCTTGTACCTGGAAGGAAAGGTCCTCACCGGACCTTTTCGCCTCCAACTCTCGCCCAGTGCGATGAGCATTACTCCGGAGGGCGTTGCGCTCTGTGTAACAACCTCTGTAAGCTCCAACTGGCCCTTTGAGCCTGGCCGAGCTAAGATGGTTCCAATGGAAAGATGGCGCACGGCAACACTCAGCTGGATCTTCAGCCTCGGTCTGGCGGGGCTGCCCTTTTGCCTGGTCTACTCCGCCCGGTGGGCGCCGGTACTCCTCCTGCTGCTGCTCCCTCTATTTCGGACAGCCCGAAACTCACGCATCTTTGAGCCTTTCCGCAGTATCCTGATCTGTGTCGCGGGCATCGTGGCTGTCACCATCAGTCGGGGCTGGGAGGCTGGTCTTCTCAGTCTGCTGGGCGCTCTCGCCGTAGGAATAACTGCCTGGCTCGGAGAAGGCTGGCCGGGCGGCAGACGTCCCGACACCTCCGATTATCTTCTGGCCCTCCTCATTGCCCTGGATGTAACGGCTCATTCCGAGATCCTGGGTACTCTCGGCTGGATACCCCTCCTCATCGTCGGGCTCAGTTGCCGGAGGCTTT
Organism: Thermoanaerobaculales bacterium; assembly: GCA_024763555.1. Lineage (GTDB taxonomy): Bacteria > Acidobacteriota > Thermoanaerobaculia > Thermoanaerobaculales > Sulfomarinibacteraceae > JANTFG01. Next base: position 9,163 of record JANTFG010000086.1, on the reverse strand, counting down.
TTCGCATTCTCCTCGGCACACGGAAGGAGACCGGGCTGCGCCCGCCCTCCCGTGAGATTCGGGGCACAGTGAGTTTTTCGGGCACCCTCCTTGGGCCGGACGGGCTCCCACGTTCTTCGGCCCTCGACCTTGAGCTTCGCGCCGGGACCTCGGTCGCGATTCTCTGCGATTCCTCTTCGGAGGCCGCCGCGCTCGGGGAACATCTGGCCGCGAGAGCCCGGAGCCCGAAGGCTCAACTCTGCTATGACGGCGAGCCCGTCAAAGCAGAGGATTTACTCTCTGCCTTCATCGGCATGGGGGAAGAATTCGTCCCGGGCGGCATTGATGAGAATCTGGCGGTACTGCTTGATGAGGACCTCTCCCAGGGCGCCCGCGCCGGAATCTGGCAGGCCTGCGCCCTGGACGAAGTCGCTCAAGAACTCGACGGAGCTTCCATCCAGACCGACGGTAGTCCCCTGAGTCATTTCCATCGGCTGCTGGTGGAGGCGGCCCGGATCATCCCCTCAACCTACCGCATCCTCATCGCGGTCGATCCCATGCACTGGGTTAATCCGGTCCACGGGGGTCTGTGGCGTGCAGCCCTGATTCGGGCCTGCCTCGGCCGAACATCGATCGTTCTGACCGCTGATCGGGAACTGGCGGAATGCATGGACCGGATCATGTTCTTCCGACATGGGCGCCTCAGTGAGGCGACATCCGGAAAAGGAGAATGAGATATGGCTAACTTCCTCGGCGGCTCCGCGCCTGCGATGGCGCGACAGATCTGCGAGGGCCTCACCCGCCTCTCGCCGCCTATCCTCAAACGATTCAGCCTGGATCAGATGAAGGCTCTTGAGTTCGAAATCGACAAGAGACTCAGGGGAACCCGAGGCGAGCCCGTCGATCTCGAGGATCAGGCAGCCCTGACGGCGCGGGGCCGACGGATCACTCGGATCCAGGGCGCCTTGAGAATGTTGAGGCAGATCATCAATCAGAAGAAGCAGGGCCGAATCTGACAACCGCAAGCTGCGGTCTTCTCCTCAGGACCCTTCAAGCAAGTCCCGCAAAGTCGGCGAAAATCCTGAGCAGGGATTCCGAATCCGGCGCCTTTTTCACGGAAACCCCCAGGGCCTCCGGATCAAGGCCCTCAGTTTCCAGCTTTGAGGCTCTGGCACGAATGTAGCCTTGCATTACCTCCGCCCCGAATTCCGGATGAAACTGCACTCCCCATGCCGATTCGCCGATCCGGAATGCGTGGATTGGAGTGTGTTCCGTCGAGGCCAGGTGGACAGCCCCTTCAGGAAGTCGCAGGACCGATTCCTCGTGGGTCGCCTGGGCCGAGAAAGCTCCGGGCAGCCGTCCAAACAGGGGATCGTCCGACGCTTCCGGACGAAGACGGATATTGACCGTCCCGATCTCGCGCCCTCTCGGATCGGCATCGACCGGAGCGCCGAAGGCCTGCGCCAGGAGCTGATGTCCGTAACAGATGCCAAGGATCGGCAGACCACCTTTGACGGCCTCTTGGAGCCAGACTCCGGTCCGGAGGCTCCAGGTCAGTCGATGGCTGACCATCGCCGAAGATCCGGTGATGACGGCCGCAGCGAATCCTTCAGGCGAGGGCAGCTTCTCAGACCGATCAACCCGACAGACAAAGCACCGGCCCAGAGGCACTCCCAGTCCCTCCGCGATCCAGTCCTCAAAATCCCCGCTCGCCTTCATGGAATCGATGGTCTCGCCGGTTTTGATGATCAGACATCTGTTCTCGACTGCTTTGTCCTTCATCCTCTCCCCTTTCTCAGGCGGATGGTATCCTAGCCCCGCCGGAGTCGCCCAGCGCCCTCCGGCAGAATGGATTGTGCAGGCTCTATGGGAAAGGTCAAGATCGTATACGACGAAAATGCCATCCAGACCCTGGATGCGCTCGAACACATCCGGCTGAGAACCGGAATGTACATCGGCCGGATCGGTGACGGATCCAACCCGGCCGACGGCATCTACGTCATGCTCAAGGAAGTCATCGACAATTCGGTCGACGAGTTCATCATGGGAGAGGGACGGAAAATCGAGATCCGGCGGGACGGACCCCAGATCACGATTCGCGACTTCGGCCGGGGCATTCCCCTGGGCAAGGTCGTCGACTGCGTCAGCCAGATCAATACCGGCGGCAAGTACAACGACGACGTATTCCAGTTCTCCGTCGGACTCAACGGCGTCGGAACCAAGGCCGTCAATGCGCTCTCCTCGGAATTCGAGGTCGTCTCCTACCGGGATCACAAGATGATGCGTGCGCGCTTCCAGCGGGGACGCATCGTTGAGCAGAAGGGCGGAAAAGCCCCGAAGGAAGCGAACGGGACTTTGATCCGATTCATCCCGGACGAGGAGATTTTCGGAAACTACGAGTGGCGGGAAGACTATATCGAGCGCCGCCTCCTCTACTACGCATTCCTCAACGCCGGCCTGCAACTGGTCTACAACGGGAAGAAATTCTCATCCAAATCAGGTCTCGCAGACCTCCTCCTCCATGAACTCGGCGAGACCCCGCCAGTGTACGAGATTCTTCACTGTAGACAGGAGCGACTGGAATTCGCGTTGAGCCATACCCAGAATTACGGCGAGACCTATTTCAGCTTCGTCAACGGCCAGTACACTAACGACGGCGGCAGTCACCAATCGGCATTTCGGGAAGGAATTCTGAAAGGCGTCAACGAGTTCACGAAGGGTGGATTCGCAGGGGAAGACGTTCGTGACGGCATCATCGGGGCCGTGGCCATCAAGCTCCAGGACCCGGTCTTCGAGTCCCAGACCAAGAACAAGCTGGGCTCGACGGAGATCCGCTCCTGGATCGTCAATGCGGTCCGGGAGGAACTCGTCTTATGGCTTCACCGCAATCCTCAGGAGGCGGAGAAACTGGTTGCCAAGGTCAAGCAGAATCAGAAACTCCGCAAGGAACTCTCGGCAATCAAAAAGGAGGCACGGGAGCGGGCGCGTAAGGTGGCGATCCGGATCCCGAAACTGATCGACTGCAAGCAGCACTTCAATCAGCCGAAGCACAAGAGACGGGAGGAGACATCGATTTTCCTGACCGAGGGCGACTCGGCGGGAGGCGCGATGATCCAGGCCCGGGATGTCCAGACCCAGGCGATCTATTCCCTCAAGGGTAAACCTCTCAACACCTTCAGCCTCGGGCGAGAGGCCGTGTACAAGAACGAGGAACTCTACAACATCATGAGGGCTCTCGGGCTGGAGGAGGATATCGAAGGGCTTCGCTACAATCAGGTCATTATCGCCACGGACGCCGATGTCGATGGAATGCACATCAGGAACCTGCTGCTGACCTATTTTCTCAAGTATTTCGAGGAACTCGTGGTCTCCGGCCACCTCTACATCCTCGAAACTCCACTCTTCCGCGTTCGCAACAAATCCCGCACGATCTACTGCTACAGTGAATCTGAGCGGGACGAGGCCCTTGAAAAACTGAAAAAGGCCGAAATCACGCGATTCAAAGGCCTCGGCGAGATCTCTCCAAAGGAATTCAAGTTTTTCATCGATCCCGAAGAGGCGCGTTTGACCCAGGTCGTCATCGACAAGGTCTCCACGATTTCTGAAGCGCTCTCCTTCTACATGGGCAAGAATACGCCAAAACGCAAGGAGTTCATCATCAACAACCTCATTGCCGATATCGCCTGACGCGGAAAGATCGAAGCTCATGGACCACCTCAACGCACTGATGCGCCGAAATTTCCTGGAATATGCGTCCTACGTCATCGTCGACCGCGCCATTCCGGCCCTGCGGGACGGTCTGAAACCCGTACAGCGACGAATCCTCGCCACCTTATTCAAGGTGGACGACGGGAACTTCCACAAGGTTGCAAACATCATCGGCGAAACCATGAAGCTCCATCCCCACGGCGATGCCTCCATCGGGGATGCGCTCGTGGTGCTTGCCAACAAAGAGTATTTCATCGAGAAACAGGGGAACTTCGGCAATATCATCACCGGGCACTCCGCCGCGGCGCCGCGGTACATCGAGTGCAGACTCAGCGCCCTGGCGAAAGAAACTCTCTTCTCAAAGGAGCTGACTCGAAGCATCCCCAGCTATGACGGCCGTTCCTCCGAACCCGTCCTGCTTCCGGTCAAACTCCCTGTCGTACTCCTGATCGGCGCCGAAGGTATCGCGGTCGGGATGTCGACCCGCATCCTCCCCCACAATTTCTCCGAGCTGCTTCAGGCGCAGATTGCCATCCTCCGCAAACAGGCATTCGAACTCTATCCGGATTTTCCGACAGGCGCGCTTGTCGACATCAGCGACTATGATCGGGGCAAGGGTCGGGTCCGGGTTCGGGCCCGGATCGAGACTCCCAACGAGAAGACCATCGTCATCCGGGAGATTCCCTTCGGTACGACAACCGAAAGCCTGATCTCCTCGGTGGAGAACGCCGCTCAGAAGGGCAAGATCAGGATCAGTTCCATCGAAGACTTCACCACCTCAGAGGTGGAGATTCAGATCGATCTCCCCCGGGGAGTCTACGCCGAGGAGGTCATCCCACAGCTCTATGCCCACACCGACTGCGAGGTGTCCATCTCCTCCAACATGGTGATGATCCTCGACCGGAAGCCGGTGGAACTCGATGTCAACGAGGTCCTGGAGATTCTGACCAGGCAACTTGTGGATATTCTCCGCGCAGAGCTTGAGCTGGAACTGGGACACCTTGAGGACGCCCGCCACTGGTTGACACTCGAGCGGATCTTCATCGAGAACCGGATCTACAAGCGCATCGAGGAGGCCGAGACGGCGGAAGCGGTCAAGTTCGAGGTCTACGCAGGGCTCGAGAACTTCTCCGATCTGCTCTACCGGGCCGTCACCGACGAAGACATCGAGCGCCTTTTGAAAATTCCGATCAGGCGCATCTCCCTTTATGACATCAACCGAAACCGCGAGGAGATCAGAAAGACCGAGGAAGCCATTGCCGCCGTGGAGAAAAAGCTCAAGCGGATGACGGCGACGACGATTAACTACCTTCAGTCGCTGCTGAAGAAATACAGTGAAAAATATCCCCGGCGCAGCACCCTGACGACCTTCGACGAGGTGGATGTTCGCAGCGTCGCACGCCAGAACATCAAGGTGGCATACGATCCCGAGACGGGTTTCTTCGGCTCATCCGTCAAGGGCGAGCAGTTTCAGCTGAACGTCAGCGAATACGACAAGATTCTCCTGATCTCGAAAGACGGGAGCTACCGAATCTCCTCCCCTGAAGAGAAAATCCTGATCTCTTCGAAGCTGATCCACGCCCAGATTTTCGATCCGGAGGAAGGTGCGCGCTTCACGGTCGTCTACCGTGACAAGGACAGGATCGGCTGGGCGAAGAAAATTCATATCCGCGCTTTTATCCGTGATCGTGAGTACGAGCTGATCAAGGGTCGAGAGGGCAGAATCGACATGCTGCTGCCTGGAGATGCTTCCGATGTCCTTCATCTGGACTTCGTCCCCGCCAAACGTCAGCGGGTTCACTCGGGGCGATTCGATCTCGGTATTCTCGAATACATCGGTCCCACGGCCCGAGGCCGGCGCCTCGCCCCGAAGCCGCTGAGGAAGCTCCGGAAACTCAAGGCCTCTGAACTCGAAGTAAAGGACGAAGCCCCCGCGAAAGATTCAGCGGAGATCAAGCAACCCTCTCTCTTTGATGACGTGGAGTAGATCAGGAGCCCTCTAATCTGGGATGAGCTTGAGTCTGCCCGAAACGATGTCGATCATCGGCACATGTTCGGAGCGCAAACGACTGGTTCAGAACGCCGCTGCGAAGCGCTCATCTGAGAGGAAATACAACTCAGGAACGGAGTCCGGCCCTCTGAAACATATCCCTGAGATTGAGCAGAATTCGGGAGAAATGCACTTCCTCCAGAAGATTCTGCAAATCATGCCTCGCGAGACCATGCTCCATTTTCTCCTCAACCCGCCCGACAATGTCATAGAAATCAGAGAGCGCCTTGAGCCCAAGCGGTCCAAAATTCTCCTCATACCAGTCTGAGACCCGAACAACATTCCACACGCTCGGTGCCTGGGGAACATCAGAGGACCAGAGATTCTCGGCAAGTTTCGTGACCTCGAGGAAAAGCTCTCTCAAGATGGCCAGAGTGTCTCCTTTTTCCAGGCGAGAAGCCAGATTCGTTCTTTCGACCTCCGCGCTGTCCGACTGCGCAGAGGATGAGTCGGAATCACCCGTACCTGATGAGCCGGAATCACCCGTATCGGATGAGCCGAAATCACCTGTATCCGCCCCCTTCTCCCCGGAATCAGACGAAGCTCTACGGAAATCTCCCGATCTCGAGGCCATTCGCTGAGGTGGACGTGGAGCGGAGTCAGAACGTAGCGAAGAGATCTCCCCTGAGGAGGAGTCGTCCATCGAATCCTCTTCCTCAACCGGAGCGACATCCTCATCTTCTATCGGACTGACCTCCAAAGGCTCGGTCGGAGCGACATCCTCATCTTCAATCGGATTGACCTCCAAGGGCTCGGTCGGATCGTCTTGAATATCCGACCGCGAGTCCTCAGCTACGCTGCCTTCAGCACATTCCTCGGCGCCGGTACTCAGACGCTGGTTTCGCTTCTCCAGGGCCTTCCTGAAGTGAAGATGAAACTTCATCAGGAAATTCAGCTCAACATCTCCGACGGGGCGTGCCCGACCGATTTTCCTTCTCAATACCTCGAGTTCCATGAAACGGGCCGTAAGCAGTGATGGCGTTGGAAGCAACCCGCTGAGGCATGGAAAAAGATCCGGAGAAGCCAGCAGAATCTCACGAAGCTGGGCGAAGGTCGTATAGTTGAAGAGTTCCTGATACTCGTCTTCGTACCAGTCGACGGCGCTCTCGTCTTCTTTTGTCCGCACCAGCTCGTCGAAGACACTGGCCGGCAGGCCCTCCGAGGCCCAGTCACCGCCGTAGTTTTCTTTCAAACCCTCGGCAAGAACCTTCCGTAGTTGCGTCAGGATGTCAGTGAGGATTCGATAGGCATCAATGTTCTGCTCAACCCAGTCCATAAAACCGCTATCCCCCAGACAATAAAATCTCTCGGACTGGACGAGGATACCACATCAATCTGAGATTTCAGCGCAATACTCCTGCTGATTCGGGATGAAATACCATGTCGACTTGGGATTCCGAGGACGAGTGCGAGCAGGTCTCAGTCGCGGTTGCGAACTGTGAAAACCAGCTCCTGCCGCTGAGGCCGGCGGAATGCTGGAGTGCTCGCCTGGCTTCGGGCTTCGGGGCGAAAAGGCTCGGTGAGGCCGGATTTCTTCGGAGGCGGAGTCGATCATTTCGGGGATCCCGGGGGTTCATTCGTCGGTTTTGTCTCCCGAAGCGCCCCGGATGGAGTTTTTGCGGGGGACACCGGGACAGACAGATCCCCAAGCTCCCCACGAATTTCCCTGAGGATTTCCTGCCCCTTCTCTTTCCACGTTTTCTCGGACATGATGGCTCGTATCTTCCAGTCCGGGGACACAAGGAACACCACATCGCATAGGCGTTCCACAACGATACCGCCCTCCAAATGGGTTGCCTCGGTCTCACAGCACTTCGCAAGATTCAGGATTTTATCCATCGACCCACGGAATCCGGTCCGACGATCGGTCACATAACCATCTTCATCGCCGTCCACGCGGATCCACCGAGGGTCAACCTCCTGCTGCATGCCGGGGAATGCCGCGTCACCGACGTTTGAGCAGAAGACCTTAGCGTACTCTTTGATCGTGCTCCCTGGCCTCGGCCGAAGCATTAACACGCCAACAACACAAAGCCATACCAGAAACAGCCAAGCCTGCCACGACATGAGGCGAGCGGGTCTGGGCATCTCTAAAAGAACTGCCGACGAACACGGTGGCTAATAATGCGATACAGGGCCGCTACCTCTTCGCGATCCATACGCCACTGTTTGAAGAGGTGGAAATACGGTCGTGTGTAGGCGGCGCCATAGGGCACCCCGACCGAACCGCCAATTTCGGCTCCTTGAAAGAAGGCGCTCCTAAAATACGAAGCCGCCAACGGAACCACAACCCCAGCAATAGGTACGTCCGCTGATACACTCCATGTGTCGAAATAGCCAATCCAGTTTTTGGGAGTATTTCGAGCGTCCGACTTTGATACCGCCAAGTTCAACGTTAACGAGCCTCCAGCCTCGAGTCCAATGGTTCCCATTGGCCCAGACACCTTCTGCCACTTATCGTCGTAATTGACGTTATTGCCCCTCATCAACCTCCACGGTGTCCTCAGCGTCTCAAAACCATACAAACCAAGGGAGTAGGACCCTCCGCCGTTACAAAAAACCTGGAAATTAACCCCCAAATGGGCACCTAATGCGCCGTTTACCGCCATTCCCTCCAGGCTCACCCCCGACGAGCCATAGTGTTCCTCAGCTTCATCCAATAGGTATCCAACAACGAATTCATCAGCGAAATCAACACCTTGCAACCGTTCGTATCCGTTGATAAGTTCCCTCATCTGAAGTCGCTGTATCCCCGAAGGCATACCGGCCTGCTCCATGCCTGCGGGCCACATCCCCGGTGTCCGACGTTTCATGTTCCGGATCGGATCCACAGGGCTCGTCGGCGGCGCCTCGGGCACGGCCTCAGAATCGGAATATGGAAACAACGGTCTCTTCGCCGGTCCCTCGGGCACCATCTGGAGTCCCAGCGGATCGTTCCAGTTGAACGGGGAGTTCATCAGAGCCTGGTAGAAATTCAGGGAATCGTGGTATCCCAAAGGATCCCGTTCCCCAAACACCCCACCTTCCGGGAGATACCACCTTGCTCTGTAGGAGTAAGCCCCAAAATCCCCATGCCAGGTTCTTCCCTGGAAGAGCGTGGTCAGGCCGTAGGCACTGGCCGCCATCGGGATGGTCTCGGTTGCCGCCTGGCGGGCGATCAGGAGCTGATTCTCGTCGCCTGCAAGATGCGTGAAGCTCATGGCGTTTTCATCCGCCGGGTTTCCGGCGAGATCTTCGACACCCACGACACTCAGTGCATACTGAGCGCCAAGGAAGAATCCCCCACCGAGATCCGTACCGGTGGGGCGCCACTTCAAGGCACGCGGGTCCACTCTGAGGGTCTCACCCTCGACGAGGCTTCCCTGTCGTTTCAGCTGAATCGCGGAAGCCATATCCGCGCTCTGCACCGCCTCGTCAAACAACAGG
>JANTFG010000085.1 GCA_024763555.1 Thermoanaerobaculales bacterium | reverse complement strand
GGACAGAAACCGGAACCGGAGCAGAAACCGGAGCGATCGTGGTTCTTTGAACGGAATATGGGAGGAATGATCGCGGTCTCTGTTTCTTGAAGCGGAAATGGGAGGCGGTGGCAGAAACCGATGCGGTCGTGGGATGTTCCGGCCACTTCGAGTGCGATCCTGCCGGCTCAGTTTCGCGTTTCGGGCGTCGGACCCGGCTCCGGATGCAGTTCCGGCTCGCGGCTCCTGCTCCGGAGCCGCGGTCCGCCGGACAAAGTTGAGCGTCAAGGACCAAGGTGTTTCCTGCCTGATCGCGTCTCAGGAGTACTCGAATCCCTGAAAAACCTGATCTGCGGTCTCCAACCTCCCGAAAACCCTGTTCTCTATTCGCTTCTCCGGCCTTCGGATTTCCGGGGCCCTGGCGAGGTGACCTGAAAGCGGCCGGGCCTCAAGGGGCCGCCGAGAATCCCGGCGCGTCCCCTTCCACCCTCAGGTGACCGTGGTCGCAAAGAGGTGGCCGGCCCGGTGCCGGCCGAAAGACAGCTTAGCGAAGGGCTTTCGTTCATTTTCCCGGCGGGCGGGGGCCTTGGCGTCCTTGGCGCACTTTGCGTGAAAATGCCTTCTGCCTTTGGGCGGGTGGGGGGTGTGCCCCGGGATCATCGGTCCTTTTGTCCGATCCCAAAGGGAGATGCCTGCTGACTGATGTCTTTGCTGGAGGAGAGCCTGTTCTCCGACAGTGAAGCTTCGGTCAGCATCGACTGCGAAGCAGGCTCAGGACCGACAGCCCGCTCTCCGCGTACTCCGCGTCCTCTGCGTGAAAATTGTGTTCTGCCTTCATGTCTTTGGGCGGGAGGGGACCTTTGCGACCTTGGCGTACTTTGCGTGAAAATGTCTTCTGCCTTTGGGTGGGTGGCGAGCTTGCCCCCAACGCCTTCCGCTCGCCCGGGCAGGCCGTGAAGCGGCTGTACTCACGGGGACGCTTCGCCTCCACCAACCCACAGCGCACATACCTCTCCCCGAACCACCCTCGACTTGAATAGGATAGAATGTCATGGGGGTCGGTCGAAGTCGAACCCCCGAGAAACGGAGCTTGTAATGCCGGAAGCCCTCATTCTCATTGTCGACGATTCTCCCAGCATCAGGGAAACACTGAGCTTCCTCCTTCGACGCAAGGGCTATGAGGTTGAAACGGCAGTGAACGGGAAGGAGGGCCTGGAGGCAATTCGCCGGCTCAAGCCTCAGGCCGTGCTGCTTGACGCCATGATGCCGGAAATGGACGGCTTCGAACTCTCCCGCTCGGTGAGATCGGACCCCGATCTTTCGAGCACTCCCATCATCATGCTGACGGCGATGGGTCAGAGTATCGACCGCGACCGGGCCCACGAATCCGGCGTGGACTTCTTTCTGACCAAGCCCCCGGATATTCAGCGAACACTGGAGGTCCTCCATGAAGCATGCAGCGCCTGAAGAACCGCCACGCGAAGGGATCCGGATTCTCCTTCTCGCGAGTGAGGGACAAAACGAAAGGAAGATCAGGGAGCTTCTCGGCGGCGATGACATCAGGAGGGAGGACAGTCGGAATGGCGCTCGTGCAGCTCTGGACTCCGGAGCTTTCGACCTCATCATCTCAAACAATTCCCTCCCGGCCCTTCAGGCTCTTGAGGCGCTCCGGCTGATTCGGGAACAGGACAGGAAGGTCAGATTCATCGCGATCTTCGACAGTCTGGATGCCGAGACGAGCATCGAACTGACGAAACTCGGGATCTCTGCGATGCTCCTCAGATCACGGATCGAAGAGATTCCCGACCTACTTAAAGATCTCTTCGGAGCAAGCCGGTCGGATGCGCCGGACCTGCTCCTCGCCCCTCATCTGAACCGCTACCTCAGTGTCGGACTGAACCGCACCTGGGATATGGTCGTGATCACCAATGCCCGCGGTAAGATCCTCTGGGTCAACCGGGCCTTCGAAGAGAGGACCGGCTGGGATCGAGCGGAGGCGATCGGACAGAATCCCCGCATTCTCAAGGGGAAGGAACAGACTCCCGGCCTCTACGAGAATCTCTGGGCCACCCTGCTTTCCGGGAAGGTGTGGAGAGGGAGTTTCATCAACCGGCGTCGTAACGGGGAGTTCTACCCGGAAGAAACGACCATCACACCGGTCCGGAACGCCGAGGGAGGACTTGAGGCCTTCGTCGCCGTCAAAAGGGACGTCTCCGAAAGGCTACATCTCGAAGAGGACCTTCGCCTTGCGCACAAGCTGGACGCGCTGGGAAGAATGGCGGGCGGCATCGCCCATCACTTCAATAATCTGATGACGGCAGCCCTGGCCTCGACTGAGATTATTCAGCTGAAGATGGGGCCCTCGGAGGAATTCAGGGAAGAAATCGACAATATTCGCGGGGTTCTCGGGAAGGCCTCCGAGCTGACCAAACACCTCCTTTCAATGTCCTCGCATCAATTCTATTCCTGGGAAAACCTCGAACTCAACTCCTTCGTCGAGGAAGAACTCCGGAAGCTTCGCAAACTCCTCCCGGAGAACATCCTCCTGGATTTCAAGAAGACGACGTCTCCACTGATCATCCGGGCCGACCGCGAGCACCTGGCGCAGGCCCTTCTCAATATCATGCTCAACGCCAGAGACGCCCTGCCCTCCGGAGGGCAGGTCGAACTCAGCTGTGATCGACAGGAGCCGCAATCAGCGCAAGACTCAAGGGCCGAAGTTCCGGAATATGCCCGGATGATCATCGCGGACGACGGTCCGGGAATGGATACGAAGACCCTTGCCCGGGCCTTCGATCCCTTCTACACAACACGGGGGGAACTGGGACGGGTCGGTCTCGGTCTCAATATCGTGCACGGCATCATCCAGCAGCACGGGGGTTATCTCGAAGTCGATTCAGCGCCCGGCAGAGGTTCGAAATTCAGCATCTATCTGCCGCTGTCGGAAGGCCGTGACGCCGAGAAACAGGACCTGGAGGAGGGCAGGATTTCCCCGTCCGCACCCGAACCAGAAGAGGCGACGCAAGAACCGGAGGGCGAGACTCCGGAAGAAAAAACGCTCGCCCCGATCCTGGTCGTTGAGGACGAAGCGCCCCTCCGCAGGGCGATGGTCCGAATTCTCTCAAGCCTTCACTTCGAGTCCGTCCCCGTATCTTCCGCCGAAATTGCGCTGGAGCTGATTGAAAAGGGACTGAAGCCCCTGCTGATCATCTCCGACGTCAAACTTCCGATGATGAGCGGTCCGGAGCTTCTCCGAGCACTGAGAAAGAAAGAGAATCCGGCGCCATTCCTCTTCTGTTCCGGTTTCTCCCGGGAAGATCTCGACCGTGAATTCTCAGACTTTGAGAGGGTCAACTTCATTTCCAAACCCTTCAACGCACAGGAGCTGGAGGCAGCAATTCAAGAGACACTCCGCAGTTAAGGGCTCGCGCAAGAATAACTTCAGGTTTTCGCATCCCACCTACACTGCATCTTCGACTTTTCCTCAATCGCGAAATACTCAACGTAGGAACGGCTACGCCTCGGATTTCTCTCAATTGGAAAAGCCAAATCTGCAGCACATCTGGGCGCGCAAATCCGGAAGTCATTCTTGCGCGAACCCCAAGGCGCCTCATTCAGAGCCGGGGTCCATGTTTCCGATTCCGACCTCAAAACGGATCAAGGCCCTTCCTTCAGACTCGATCCCGTCACTGAATTCCCATCCGAGAAGGGAGCTCAGCTCGCGGGAGCGTTCCACTCCCCACGCGTCCGTCCGGACCGCTTTCGTGCTCATCGCTGAAGAAGCTGAGCGGAAAATACAGTCGAGGGCTGCTCGACCCTCCTCATCGAGTCTGAGCCTGAACTCCAACTCCCCACCCTCAGGCATCCGGGTCAAGGCCTCAAATGCCAGATTGATCAGTATCGCCTCAAAATGCCTGCGACCACCATCGCTGTAAAAAATTCCTTCCCCGATCCCAATCCGCAACTCGACACGTCCTCCAAGAACTCTCTGAAGAGTCCCACCCATTCCCCGGAGCACGCTCCCAGCCTCGAAGGCCCTCGACTTGAGGTCCCGGCGCCTGCTGAGAGCAACCAGCCTTTCGGAGAGATTCTCACATTTTTCAGCGGCCGACCGGACCTCAAGCAGATCTTCCCGCAGCTGAGCCGCAGAACCCGCCTCTTCCAGAGCAAAATTGGTATAGCTGAGAATGTTCAGGACCGCGTTATTCAAATCGTGCGCGACCGCGCAGGCCAGGGCCTCGACGGCCTGGAGTCTGAGGAACTCTTCGGTGCCTTCGGTTTCAGACTTCATCATTCCCCCTTCGATCCCTTCTCTCCCATTGTAGGCGATTTGTATTTTTCCAAAGCCCGGATGGAACCTCTTTTCAGGTTCCTCATTTTTTGGGGAGGACGAACTTCGAAGGAGGTCTTGATGCTCAAGCTGGAGAAAACAGGTCCGGACAGCTTCGGGCTGAGCGGTCCTGCAACGATCGGGCAGGCCATCAGGCTCAAGGACCTGCTTTCACACATCGTCATCAACTCAGATCTTGAACTCGAGTTGTCCGGCCTCAGCGATCTGGACACTGCCGGCGCCCAGGTCCTGCTGGCATTCCGGCGATCCCACCCTTCCCGGAGCATTCGCCTCATCAACTGCCCGGAAGCCGTTCGTGAGAATCTTCGTCTGCTCGGCCTTGAAGCAGATTTCCTGGGAGCTTGAGATGTCCGTGTACATTCTCGTGGTCGACGACTCGCCCGTTCTCCGATTTTCCATCAGACCGGTTCTCGAAGAGGCCGGTTTAGAGGTCGAGGAAGCCCAGCACGGGAGGGATGCGCTCCTGATCCTCGAGAAGATGGACGAAGAGGGCCGGAGACCCGCGCTCATTCTGACCGATATCAACATGCCGGAGATGAACGGCATCGAGCTGATCCGCAAACTGAAAGCGGGCAGATTCCGCTTCATCCCAATCCTGGTGTTGAGCACCGATTCCCAGGAGGAACAGAAACTGGAAGGCAAGAGGGCCGGCGCCGCAGGATGGATCGTCAAACCCTTCGAGGAAGAATCTCTCCTCAGGGTGATCCGCTTTTTCATCCGACCCGGCCTTAATGAGGCCAAGAGCTGAGCATGGATCATTCCGATCTCCTCGAGATCTTCTACGAAGAGTCGGAAGCGCAACTTCAGGCCCTTGAAGAAGGTCTCCTCAGCCTCGAAAAATCCGAGGCGGACGAGGAGATTCTCAACGGAATATTCCGGGCGGCCCACACCATCAAGGGAAGTGCGGCCATTGTCCGGGCGACAGGCCTGGAGGAATTCAGTCATCTCCTGGAAAACGTACTGGCCGCCATTCGTGATCAAAGACTTTCACCCGATGCCGCGGCCATCACCCTGATCCTTGAGGCCGTCGATGAGATTCGGAAAATGATCGAATGTCTGCACGACGGGGAGGATCGAAAGGCCGACGCTGAACTCAGCTCCCGAGTCCGGCAACTCCTTGAGCGGGACGATGTGCCCTCACCATCGACTCGCCCTCAGAAAAGCCGCCCGACCACGGCAGATACCGAAAAAACCTACACCATCGATCTCCATCTTCTTCCGGAGATCTTCGAAACCGGTTTCGATCCCCTGATGGTCTTCGCCGAACTCCGGCGCCTGGGAGAAATCCTTGATGTCCAGGCCGTCATCGAGGATCTCCCGAAACTCAAGGAGTTCGACCCCACCCGTCTCTACCTCCGCTGGCTCATCCGTTTCCGGACCGGTGCTGCCCTGAAAGAGATCGACAATGTTTTTCTATTCCTGATCGATGATAACCCCATTCGCATCGAAGAAGTCGCCGAGCCCCCGTCCGAGAGCTTCGAGGCACCATTGTCGTCCGGGGCTGCAGCTTCGGTCCTTTCACCCCAGGGGCTCCGGATCGACCAGGCTCAGCTCGATCAACTGATCGATACCAGCGGTGAGTTGCTGATCGAAATCGCCGCCCTCCGCAGAATTCTCCGGGAAGAGCGCTGCGACCATCCTCAGCTGGAGGCTCTCGGGGAGAAGCTCGAGAGCATGGGCGGGAAGATTCGGGATCGGAGTCTGATGCTGAGAATGGTCCCCCTGGACCATCTCTTCCGTCGTTTTCATCGGGGAGTCCGCGATCTGTCGCTCCGGCTGGGCAAACGAGTGAGATTGAAGATTGAAGGTGGGGACACGCAGCTGGACAAACAGGTCTCCGACAGCCTTGGGGAGCCCCTGCTTCATCTGATCCGGAATGCCGCCTTCCACGGCATCGAAACTCCGGAGGAACGGAGTGCGGCGGGAAAGGATCCCGTCGGCCATCTCAGGCTGGCTGCCCGCCAGGAGGCGGGCCGCATCATCATCGAGGTCGGAGACGACGGCCGAGGCGTCGACCTCGAAGCCCTCAGCCGGCAGGCCCTTGAAAGCGGAAGAGTTCATGAGGGCGCGACGAAGAAAGAAATCCTCGAGACCCTCTTTGACGCCGGCATCTCAACTGTTGACGAGGTCAATGATCTTGCCGGCCGGGGCGTCGGCCTCGATTCCGTGCGCTCCACCGTCCGTCGGCTCGGCGGGACCATCGAGATCATGACAACAAAAGGTCGCGGAACAACCTTCAAGCTCTCAGTCCCCCTGAGCCAGACGATCATCCCGGTACTGAAAGCCAGGATCGGAAGCGGAATCTACCTCGTCCCCACCCTGTCGGTCGTCGAGCATCTCAGGGCCTGGCCGAACGAAATCAAGAGCATCGAACATCTCGGCGAGGTCTTCCGATATCAGGGCCGCTATCTCCCCCTCTTGAATCCGGACGTCTTTCCGGGCGACGGGAGCCGACCGGAGCAGTGTTCGGGCCGTGAGATCATTCTCGTGCTCAATGGTGATCGGGGAGACTTCGGTCTCCTGGTCGATGAGGTTCAGGAACAGCTCGACATTCTCTTCAAAAAGGTCGAACTGGGGGGCCTCGACTGGGCCTCCGGCGCAGCCATCCTCGATGACGGCAGGCCCTCCCTCATTCTGAACATCCCCGGTCTCTACCGGAAATTTTTGGCAGAACATTCTCAGAAAGGTGGCAACACATGAAAACCTGGATTCCCGGTTTCAAGATCCGTCTGGCGATTTCGCATCTGCTGATGGCCTTCATTCCCGTGACACTGGTCACGTGGCTGGGCCCGAGAATTTCTGTGGCGGCTCTGCTTGTTTTTTTCGCCGCGGCGCTCGTGATCTCCTATCTCATCGCGCGCCGCTTTGAAAAACCCATTCTCCAGCTCCGGGATGCCCTGTCGCGAATGGCGGCGGGTGAGATCGGTCATACGATCGAGACAAGCTCGCTGAGTGAATTCGGAGAGGCGCTCTCGAAGTTCAACACTGCCAGTCGAAACTTCGCGGCTCTGTTTAATCGTATCAAAGGAACCATCGAAGCGGTGGCTCAGACCTCAGGCGAGATTTCGGCCGGCGTGGCCGAGCTGGCCCAGCGAACGCAATCGGACGCCGCCGGACTCGAGGAATCCGCCGCCTCAATGGAGGAGCTGTCCGCAACCGTTCGCCAGAATACCGACAGCACCCGCTTTGCCGCCGAGCAGGCCCAACAAACGACGACCCACGCCACGGAGGGCGCCGCCCTGCTCCAGCGCACCGTCGAGTCGATGGAAAATGCGGCGCGAGAAAACCGGAAAATCGTCGAAATCGTTGAACTGGTGCGGGAGATTGCCTTCCAGACCAATCTCCTCGCCCTTAATGCAGCCGTCGAGGCGGCCCGCGCCGGCGAAGAAGGACGAGGCTTCAATGTCGTGGCCCAGGAAATCCGCGACCTGGCCCGGCGTTCCGATCGAGCCGTCAAGGAGATCAGGACTCTGATTTCCTCTGCGGCGGAACAGACCGACGAAGCTGAGAAATTGGTCAAGGACTCGGGCATGAGGCTTGAGAAGATCCTCAAGGAGATCGCCGATGTCAGCACAACGCTCTCCGAAATCGCCACCGCTTCCGGGGAACAGGCTGCCGCCATCGAAGATGTCAACCGGGCACTGGTCGAAATGGACATTACGGTGCAGCAGAATGCCGCGATGGTCGAAGAGACAGCGGCTTCAATCACGGAACTCAACGAGAAAGCGCGAGGAATGCGGGAGCTTGCCGGGGAATTTCACATCAGTTTGAGCGAATCGTCGGCGATGAAGGACCCGGGGCCGGAGTTCGAGGAGAACGCCCCCGACAGCCGGCAATCAGCCGCGGCACCCGAGGCACCTCCTCTACCTGCTGAGTCGAGGGAGGAAACCGAGGATTTTTTTGATGAACCGTCGGATGGATCCGTGGAGATCTTCTGATGTCTCCGGCCTCTTCCCTCCGCCACGTCATCGTCCTCCTCGGTGAAGAACGCTATGCGATCCCGATGGAAAGGATTCAGGAGTTTATTGCCTCCAGGCCACTGACGAGGATCCCGAATGCCCCCGCCTTCATCAGGGGTCTGATTAATCTGCGGGGGCAGGTCCTGCCGATGATCGATCTCGGTATGAAGCTCGGTCTTCCACCCCTAAAAGACTCCAAGTTCGACATCATCCTCATCGTCGAGGTCGACGGGCGCCGACTGGGTCTGAAGGTCTCCGGCGTCACTGAGCTTCTGGATATCGAGGAAGAATCGATTCAGGAAACTCCTGATTTCTCCTCCCGGATTCAAACGGCATTCGTCCGCGGAATCTGCCATATCGAAGAGGAGCTGGTGATTCTCCTTGATATCGACCACCTTCTGTCGCGTGAAGAGATTGAGGCTCTCGATGTTCAGGACTGAGGAAGCTTCCTCCTTTGATTCCGATGGGACGCCGGCGCCCGGAAAACCCCGGGAGATTTCTCAAGCTCACTTCGGGATGATCGTCAAGCTGGTCTACCGGCATTGCGGCATCGCCCTTGGCGATACGAAGAAGGCGATGGTCGTTTCCAGGCTCTCAAAGCTCAGTCGGAACCTCGGCTTTGAATCCCTGGACGGCTATCTGGCGTACCTTGAGAGCCACCAGGATCAGGAGAGCAGCATCGAGCAACTCCTCAATGCGATCACCACCAACAGAACCTCCTTCTTCCGGCACCCCGAGCACTTCGACTATTTGGAGAAATGGCTGGCAGCGGAAGCGGAGAAGAGCCCTCACCCGGAGCATCCACTGCGTATCTGGTCGGCGGCATGTTCGACGGGCCAGGAGGCCTACAGCATCGCCATGGTCGCCGATCGGATCATGCAGGAGAAGCCGGGCTTCAAAATCAGGATTCTCGCATCGGATGTCGACACGGCGGTACTGAAGCTCGCCGCCGCCGGGCACTACGTGAAAGCCGCACTGAATGAAATCCCCGAGACATACCGCTCATTCAATCATCTGGACTCCGGCGAGGACGGATGGGACATCCCACCGCGACTCCGCTCGATCATTGTCTTTCGTCGCATCAACCTCCTCAGGGACCGTTTCCGATTCTCCTCGCCCGTCGATGTTGTCTTCTGCCGGAACGTCCTGATCTACTTCAGGCCCCCGGAACAGCAACAGATCGTTGAAAAAATCGCGGCTCATCTGCGGCCGGACGGGCTTCTCTTCAGCGGTCTGGCGGAGGCTTCGATCCTCCCAGCGACCCTCTTCAAATCGCTTGCGATGAACGTCCACACACTCCGGATCAGAGACTCGGAGTCGAAGTCATGAGATGCTATTGGGACCCCTCCAGGAGACTTGAGGTCGTATTTATCGAGGCCGGTGAATACCATACCTCGGGCTGTGAACGCATCATTTCCACCGTCCTGGGCTCATGCGTCGCGGTCTGCCTCAAGGAAGAGGGATCCCTGCTTGCGGGAATGAACCATTTTCTGCTCCCCGCCGCCCTCTCCGAGGATGAGTTCTTTTCCTCGGGCGCCGGGCGCTATGGGATGTGGGCCATGGAGAAACTGATCACGGAACTGATCAAGCGGGGGGCCGACAAGAGGCGACTCCGGGCCAAAGTGTTTGGAGGAGGCAGCATCCTCCGCCTCTCCGAGAAGAATGCTTCGATTCCATCGGCGAACGCCCGCTTTGCGCTTCGCTACCTCGAGATGGAAAATATCCCCGTCCTGGCCACCGATCTTGAAGGCGCGGGCGCCCGTTCGATCCACTTCTTCACCGGCAGTGGAAAGGTCGAAGTCCGTCGGATGTCGAAGGAGCATGACGACATCCAGAACTTCGAGCGAAATTACCTGAAGCGACTCAGGAGCCGAGGCTCCGGGGCCCGCGTGGAACTCTTTGAAAGGAGACCCAATCCATGATACGCGTGCTGATCATTGACGACTCGCCCCTGATTCGTGCACTCCTGAAGGACATCCTCTCCAAAGAAGAGGACATCGGGGTCGTCGGCGCGGTCCGTGACCCCACGATTGCCCGCGAACGCTTCAAGGAGTTTTCGCCGGACGTCATCCTGCTCGACCTGGTCATGCCGATCATGGATGGGCTGGAGTTTTTCAAAGGCCTGATGGCCTATCGACCGACACCCGTCATCTTCCTCAGCAAATTCATCGAGGAGGGCGACCCCGTGTATGAGGAGGCCATGGCCAATGGCGCCTTTGCAATTGTCGAAAAACCCGGGAGCCGAAATGAAAAGGCCTACGCATCCTTTGGTCCGGCCTTCATCGAGACCATCCGAAGGGCCTACGAGGCTCGGGACGAAATCAGTCGTCGCGCCCGGAATCGCTTTCTACGCAGGTCGAGCTACTGATCCTTCGGCCGAATTGAGGGCGAGTCCCCGATCTCCGAAAGTTCTACTCCAGGCTCTGTCCGCGCAAGGGGCGAAATACGGCGTCACCCGAGGTCTGGTCGACCCGGGAAATATATCCGTACCAGAGGGCATCAGGATCCGAACAGACAACCTCGACCGAAGCTGCCGCAAGATTCTCGCCTGCGAAGCTCGAGACCGAGTGCTGAATCAAGCCCTCCTCGCTAAAGTCCATCGTATCCGTCCCGACGATCTCGCCCTCCGCATCACGGAGCGTGATTTCGAAACTCAGCGTCTGCCCGCCGGCCGGCGGAATCGGCAGGTAGATCCCGATATTCGTGCGATAGAAGGCATCATTCCGCAGGCCGGCGGCCCAGGCCCGAACTTTGGAAAGCACCCCGAAGACCTCCTGTCCGAAACTGCCTCCATCTGATCCGTAGGTATAGGTCCTCGACCCGACAACCACCGTGGACCCGTCTTCGGAAATCACCGACAGGGCACCCTTGACATTGAAAAGCCCGAAAACGCTCTGCACGACATTGCTCTTCGTCAACTGTCCGTGGGCCGGAATGCTGAAAGAGTCTGAAGTCATCGGTTCGAAAACCTGCTCTCCGTTCCGGATCTCCGGAAAAAGCAGAAATCTGACCGAAGTCGCCGTCTCCCCGGGATTCTGGACGAGGACATCGGATTGCCAGAAGGTCCCGTTGAGGCCGGGAAGACTGGCCACTGCCGGAACGGCCGCGCCGGGACCGATGGCCTGGGCGCCCAGGCTTCCGATCAGCAAAACGAGACAGGAACAGATGATGATTCCAACGCGCATAGGAGCCTCCACGAGCAGAGTGTACACGATCACTGGCAGGAATTCCCAGTTCCCGTGAGATCGGGGGTGCACGTCAGGAGAATGTTGATGTTCTGGAAGTGTTTGTTTTCATTTGCGAATCTTTCGAGTATAATACCCGAAAGGAGAGCAGCATGCCCAACAACGATGTACCAGCAGCCGTCCTCAAGATCGCCAAACGTCTAGTCGAGCCAAAGCCAATGCGACGTGGCTCGCTTTCCGTCCGGTATGTGAAGTGCAATAAGCCTGGCTGTCCGTGTGCCGATGATCCAGGGGCTCGGCACGGCCCGTACACGAGTGTTGTTCGGAAGGTTGGAGGAAAAACTCGTTCGAGGCTTGTTCCCGCAGCCCAGGCAGATCTTCTTCGGAAGCAGGTCGAAGCTGGCCAGAGCTTTCGGAAGGAAGTTGAGGCTTTCTGGCAGGCTTGCGAGCAGTGGGCCGATGCGGAGCTGGACTCTGCTAAAGAAGCCTCGGACAGCGAGGCAAAAAAGGGGGCTTCAAGAAAAGCTTCCAAGAGGAAATCGCCGCCGAAGTCGAAACACTCGTAGGTACGGGCGCGGGAGATCTGAGCTTCGAGGCGATCGAAACAGCCGCAAGGAAGCAAGCATTGAATGTTGCGGCTCGGGCCGTCGAGCAACGGATCAACGCTGACCATTCCGACCACACCGGGCCGACGGTGCTGTGTGCATGCGGGGAGCCGGCGCGATACGCCGGTCGGCATGACAAGGCCTTCGAGAGTGTGTTGGGACTGTTGAATCTGTCCCGCGCCTACTACCATTGCCCGGCATGCGGGACGGGTTTTTGCCCCCGTGACCGCGCACTGGGATTACAGGGTGAGTCGCTGACACCCGGTGTGCTGCGGATGGTTGGGCAAGTGGGGGCGAGAGTCAGCTTCGAAGAGGGTCACGAGTTGCTGACTGAACTGGCCGGGCTCGACATATCCACCAAACACATCGAAAGAGCCGCGGAAGCGCTCGGTCGCGAGATTGCCCAGGATGAGCGATCCGGGGGCGAGACCACGCCAGCTGATCAAACAGTAGCACCTACGTTGTACCTGGGAATGGATGGAACGGGAGTGCCGGTACGCAAAGAAGAGTTGGTGGACCGCCAGGGCAAACAACCAGACGGCACAGCCAAAACCCGTGAGGTAAAACTTGTCACAGTCTGGAGTGCCGAGGGACGAGACGAGAAAGGAACGCCCGTGCGCGACAAGGACTCAATTACCTACTCCGCGGCAATCGAGAGCGCTGCCACGCGTGACACCGATGAGTATTCTGCCGAGTTTGTTCAACGCGCGGTGCGTGAAGCGTCCCGGCGTGGTTTCGAACGGGCCGACCGCCGCGTCGTACTGGGAGACGGCGCTCTCTGGATCTGGAACATCGCCGACGAGTGCTTCCCTGACGCCATCCAAATCGTCGATCTTTTCCATGCGAAGGAACACCTTTGGGATGTAGCCAAGTCCATCTACGGCGCCGGCAGCGAACTCGGCTCCCAATGGGCCAAACGGCGTCGCGACGAACTCGACAAAGGGGACATTGATGCGATTCTTGTTGCATTGAGTGTACATGCCGATACCAATGACGAGGCGCGCAAGTGCATGGGTTACATGACCCGTAACCGCCACCGGATGGCCTATCCCAAATTCCGCGCCCAAGGCCTATCCGTCGGATCGGGCGTAGTGGAAGCAGGCTGCAAAACAGCCGTAGCAACGCGCTGCAAAAGAGCCGGCATGCACTGGACCGTGTCGGGCGCTAACGCGATCATCGCTCTACGCTGTTGCATCCTCAGTAGCCGCTTCGATCACTTCTGGGTTCGTCGATCCAAAGCCCGCCATGTGGCTGCGTGACCTTTTCTCACAAAATTGACGTGCACCCT
>JANTFG010000084.1 GCA_024763555.1 Thermoanaerobaculales bacterium | reverse complement strand
CGATGAAGGGAATCTTGTGGGCGTACTTCCGGGAGACTGCTCCGAGGACCCCCAGTGTCGAAGCTACGCCGTTACAGCCGCCCTCCATCGCCAGACGGACGATGTTTTCCGGATCGAAATAGGCTGGATTCGGGGCAAAGGATGCGGCGCCCGAATGCTCGATGCCCTGGTCCACCGGCAGGATGGACACATAGCCGCTGCCTGCCGCCCGTCCGCTCTGAAACAACGAGGTCAATGCGCGCATGACGGCTGGTGATCGATCGGAGGGCGCCAGGATTCGATCAACGAAATCGGGACCGGGAAGGTGGAGCTGGTCCCTTGGGATTCCCGAGCACTGGTAGTCGAGGAGTGAGGCGTGCTCACCGAGCTGCTGACGAATTTTCTCAATCATGGAATACCTCCTGAAGCTGCATTGTAACCTTTTCTGAATGGCCTGGGAAGGGGAGTGGAGGCTGAGATTTTTGCGATGTGGTTTGGTTTGAGGCGAAGCGGTCCAAGTGGAGACGGCCGTTTCACGGCCTGCCCGTGCGAGCGGAAGGCGTCGGGAAGCACGCTCCCCTCCCACCATCCGCCTCGCCCGGCCCCCGCCTGGGCTAGCTAGGCCGGCCCACAGGACCTCCCGGAGATTCAAGCGCGAAAGGGGGTTGGGGTCTCTTACCAGAGATTGACCGGGTCGTTGTTCAGGTTGTCGACGATGGAGACGTAAGCCCAGGAGTGCCCGACCCACCGCTTTCCCTCATCATCCACCCCGTCCAGGGGAAGAACGGTCAACCCGTAGATGCCTTCGGGGAGATCGACGCCCCGGAAGAGATTATGGATCTCCAGCTGTCGGGAATCCAGCGAATCAAGCAGAAATTGCTTCTCCGCGACGAGTTGACCGGATTCGTCATAAAGACTGAGGCGATGAATGATCGCGTGTTCATGGTCGCCGTTGAAAAATCCGATGTTGATTCTCTGTGCGTCTGAGATCTCGAGACCGGCAAAATGCTGGATGGGCCATCCCTTCGGAGGATAGGGCGGCAGCATTGATCCGTAGGTCCCGCCGTCCGGGCGTGTTGTGAAGGTCCGGGAGAATCCGGCAAACCAGGAGCCTGAAACGATCTCCATCGCCCCCTGGATGTGCTCCTCCTCTTCACAGCCGTGGATGCCATGGACGATATCGGGAAAAACCGTACGGAAACCCAGTTCCGGAGGACCCGTATCCGCTCCGCCCTCGACCTCCAGGACGTTATGATAGTAATCGGACCAGGGCGCTTCCGGCATGGGAAGGACACCGGGAAGAAGCTGAAGCTCTCCGCTGGAACAGCTTTCGGAGCCCTGAGGATAAAATGCCCCGATCGTCGAGTCCAGATACCAGGGCGGATCGGGCGCTTGGAAACCGTAGAGCGTTGTCTTCCAATTCGTGTTTCCAAGGCCCCGCGAATGCGCGACGACCGGAATGGCTCTTCGATGGGTCACGTCGTAATAAAAGAGCGCCGGCGCCACGTTCCAGTCCTCTTCCTCGTCATATTGAAGTGCCGGGATCTGGTAATTCGTGTATGGGACGAAGGTGGCGTCCTGGGTTTTCTCATCGATCATCGAAAACCAGATGGGCGCCGCCCGATTACCGATCACCGCGACCCGCGCGGGCCAGGTATTTCGAAATTCCTCCGGGAACAGACTCTTGAGGTCGAAGATCCTGAGCTTTTTCGGCGGGATACGAAGCAGAACCCGGGCGGCCTCCGGATAGTGCTCCGGAAAAGAGTAGTAGTATAGACGGTACCGATTGGAGAGGTAGCCCCAGAGCAGGACGATCTCAAGTTCCTCGTCGTACGGGTTGACGATGCCGATGTTATAGCGAAAACGACCCGGGACCCTTTCGTCGAGCTGGAAGCTGGAATCGACCAGCTGAAGCGGCGACTGAATGCTCTCCAGTTCACGGCCGAAAGACTCGGCGTACTGCGGGTGGTTGGAATAGCCGTAAGGCGCCGGAATCGCCTGGAGAGCGTGGCCGAAGAATCCTCCTGTTTCGGGGTCCGGGGTCCGGATCTTCCCGTCGATGCGGAGTTGTCTGCCGAAATGCCAGGGCGAAGAAACATAAAGCGCGTCATGATGAGAACCGTCGCCCCCTTCCCCGCCGCCCATCCAGGAGAGGACGGATTCGATCTTCCGGGATGCGTGGGCTTCGAGGACGAATGATCTGGAGTCGTCGGTGCTCAGGCGGCGGATTTCGACGGACATGGCTTCGCCGGAAGGGTTGTAGAAGCTCAGTTCCGTCGTCCAACGGGTGTTGTGCCTGCCCTCGGTCCGGGCGACCACCGGAATCAGTTGCTCGTAGACTTCGGGCGCCTCGCGGAAGCTGGTGGCGGACATTGGAGTGGCGTCCTTCAAAGTTATTTCGCCGTAACCCGGAGTTGGAATAGGGATGATTGGAAACTTCGGGAGCCAAGTCTCAAGAGGATTCTCGACGGTCTGGCCGGAAGGAATGTCGACCAGGAATGTGACCGGGTCATCCTCTGCCAGCCGGTTTCTGTCTCTTTTCCGACCCCAGCCAAAGATCTTCTGGGAATTAGGATCGAAATACACGAGACCGAGATCGAGGTAACGGTCTGGGTGCACGTTGATGTTGAGGTTGAGGTACCTTTCCGCGGAAAGAATATTTCCACTTCTGGCCGGGAAGAAAGCAACAGCGTCGTTTTCATCGGAAGACTCTACACTGAACCAGAAACCTGTACTCACGGGGTCCCAACTCAAGCCATTGTGATTTTGAGAGTAGGGTAAGTGCGTTTCTATGCGGGCTCTGTATGCGTTTGGTGGTGAAATTGGGCTCCACATGAGGAGGGAGTCTTCTCTGCTGACAGGATTCTCTCCCTGGTAGGGTGCAAATCCGGTGCAACGTGTTGAGGGGATGCCCCAACCAGTATTGACCGTGAGAACACCATAAACGCAAATGGGTGACCCGAAGACCCCCGGTTGAAGGCCTGTTCCCCGGACATCCTTTCTGGATAGAATGGGACCCCGCAGGGTCCATCCGACCTCTCCATCCATATCGTTTTGGGGATAGGGAGGATAGATTCCCAGTAGATTGGTATTGGGGCTAGTGGGCCAACGTCCGATGAGGCGCCAGCTCAATGGATCAAAGCGAAGCTCTGTTGGCCAAGTTTGCATAACAAGGAGGCTTTCTTCCGTCTCCAGATGAAGATCCTGCCCAAAATATGGGAATTCCCATCCAAGATAACGGGCGACGTCAAGATCCCGCACACGTTGGCCTTCGAGATAGTGTGGATCAAAAGCCCAGATCCCGCCTGCGTACTTCGAGCCCGGGATACGGTAATCCGAAAAGCTTTCGAAATTCAGGAATATTTTCGACCGGATCTCAGCCCAGCTCGGCGGCTCGGCGTGGACGGGAGGCGCCGACAATAGCCAGGAGAGAAGAAGAAAACCCAGAACGCGGCTCGATTTCCACCTCATGATCAATCCCCCTGGCATGTACCGGTATGAGAAGGGTAGCCGATATTCCGGAAGGCCTGGAGACCCGCCAGCGCAGCGTCGGAGAGATCCGGGCCGGGGATGCAATAGCCCCGGTCCGGATCAACAATGGGGTGGATCAAATGTCGGCTTCCTCCCTCCGGAGCACGGAGTTGCATTCCATTGTCCAGCATCGTGAGGTTTTCGCCGAGATCCCCCCACCCGTCGGCGCTGGTTGTGTATTGCAGCAGCATTCGCCCAAGATAGGAGAACGCGGTTTTGACATCGACGTGACGATCCTGGAGAAGGTCCGGGCGCCCGGGGTTCGCCGAC
Source organism: Thermoanaerobaculales bacterium (assembly GCA_024763555.1). Taxonomy (GTDB): domain Bacteria; phylum Acidobacteriota; class Thermoanaerobaculia; order Thermoanaerobaculales; family Sulfomarinibacteraceae; genus JANTFG01. The sequence goes on along the minus strand of JANTFG010000084.1, from coordinate 9,643 downwards.
CCTTCGGACATCAGGTAGAAAACGACGCTTGCTTTCTCACCTTCGTAATGAGGTTCGTAATGTTCGTCGAGATCGTCAGCGATGTCGGATCTGTGATAGGAGAGAAAGTTGAAATCTGTGTATCTCTCGTCAGAATAAGTGCTGACGAAAGGCATCATGAGCGGCTCAAGAACCCCGGCAACTGAATCTGTCCTTCGGAAAACCATATTCGTATCCTCGCCTGACATCCAATCCGCTTTTCCGGGCAGGGGATGAGAGAGATCCGGCGTTCGATCCTGTACGGCCCACTCAACGCCCATGCCGAGGACGTCCGCCCAGCCTTCTTTCAGAGAAGTAGCCCCCTCAGGGACATTCTCATCGCTCCATCCAATGGTAGAGGCCAATGCCGAATGGCCCCATTCATGGGCCACGATATCCTGAGCCGCGGCGAATTGGAGGGGATAATATTCGCCGAGCGCCGGGTCATCGGGTTTCTTCGGGGAGAACCATACGCCGCCAGGAGGAACGAGGTCCCTATTGCCGCCAAAGCTAGGGTCGCTCCACGCGGCCCCTTGGCCTAGCCCGGTATTTGCCGACACAGTCATCGAAGCGACGGCAAAGAAGTTGCCGTCGGGTCCCTCGAAGTCGAGATCTTTGAAGACACTGAAAGCCTTCGTCGCATACACCAGGGCATCGCCGGCCGCGCGGAAAGTCTCCTGTTCTTCCTCATCAGTCGAATCGTAGATCGGACCGATGGCGTCGCTTTGAATATATTCAATAATTCTGTAGGCTTTTTGCGGGCATCCACTGGACTTGAAATCTCCCTTGTACACGATGATTTCAGGTGTGATACGAGATTCATTTGCTTCCTGGTGGGCGTCGAAATACCCGCCGCTGTTCGTTGTTACTTTCGCATCTTCATGAATCGGAATACCTGGATTCAAGGGAACGGCCCTGGCGTCCCGCTCATCGTGGCCCTCCGGGTTACATGGATCGCCAAAGGACGACATCCCGTCCCAGCTATCGAGCAGTTCGCCGCTCTCGGCATCGAGGCGGAGCCTCAGGTTCCCTCCGTCGACCAGAGGGCAGAAGAGTCGCCAGACCAGACCGAATGCCCATTGACCCGACTTGAGGGGATGTAACTCGAGCCCTGCCCCGGCAGAAATCTCGGCCTTCCTGTCTTCGGAGAGCTTCTCATAAGGTATCAGTCGATGCCCCCCAAGAAGCGCTTCCGAGATTGCTCGAGACATGGCCGTGTCGGCAGTCTTGATCGTCGGGGTGAGCACCAGACTGACATCGGGATAATAGGCGCCACCAGCCGCAAAAATGACACCATCGCTTCTCGAGTGAATGGCAATCTCGCCCCCTACCATCGGGATGCCCTGTTGGATCAGCTCCATCGCCAAGCCCGCCCAACCGGCTGGCGGCAGATAATGCTGCGTATAAAAAGCGTGGTAGTTTCCGGACTTTTCAAGGGAGCTGCGCCTCTGGTGCCAGCTGATCGTGCCGCCTGTCGAGACTCCGCGATCATCCAGAGAGGGAATTTTTCGGACCCACGTCTGTGAGTTCAGATCGAAATACAAGCCGTTATTATCTGTCTTGATGAGTTTTACTTTCTGGGAGTGGGTTCTCGCTGCCAAGGAACTGAGTTCAAGCGTTGCTCCTGATCCAGTACTTACCCCCCCGCAAGAATTGTGCCAATAATGAGAGTGTTTTGTAAGATCGTCGATTTCATGACTTCTCCTCCGTTTTCGATGGCCTTTTATACGCCGCATACCAAACGGTGTCAAGGAATCGGGATGGCCCGGGCGTACATCAGGTGAATCTTGATGTTCTGGAGTTGTTTGTTCTCATTTGTGAGTCTCTTGGATATACCACTCCAACGGAGGCCGGCATGCCTCATGCCATCATTGCATTGCGATGTTGCAAACGCAGCTGCCCTTGCGGCTTCTTGACGATCAACCGTCTTAGTATTCCGTAGGAGCAGGAGCCGGGTCTGACGCCCGAAACGCGAGGCTCGCTGGGCAGAGTCGCACTCGAAATGGTCGGAACATCCCACGACCGCATAGGTTTTGGCGACCACCCCCCGGCTCTGGACCCCCTCCGACTCGGGATACCAAGGTTGTGCTCGGCCCACGTATTCCGCTCAAAGAACCACGACCCCACCGGCTCCGGATGCGGCTCCTGCTCCCGCTCCTGTTCGTGCTCCGGCCCCGGCGCCGATCCTGACATGGGGTGAATCTGGCAGAAATTGGCCTGATGAAGTCCAGAAACCCAACGATTGCGGCGACGCTCTGGGGTGATAATTACTGACTCTTTCGCAACCAATTCACTCACCGGGGGTTGCGCGGAGCGCAATGAACTCAAGCTGAGGTATTTGCGATGTGAGGTGTCTGCTTGGCAAACAAGGGCCGCTCTCATGGGTCCATGACAGAGGCGCCCGACATCGGAAGGTGACGAAGATGATTGTCTCGGCTATGCTGGTCATGGAGGCCGAAGATGCGCTGGAAATACTCCTGTCCTCATTGCTACGGACATCTCAACCCGGACGACACCGTTGTGCTCGTCGCGGAACACGCGGGGAAACGGATCCTGATGGGATTGCATCCGGAGCCCGGGGTTTATTCATTGTATTCGCCGGATGATTTCCCGATCCGAGAGGGTTCCAGATGGCTCCTGCGCTGCCCGCTCTGCCATGTCGATCTTCGGAGCGATGTCTCCGAAGATCTCGCACACCTCGATCTTCGAAGCGGAGATGTGGTTCATCGCGTGTATTTCTCCCGGATCGCCGGGGAACGTGCAACCTTCGTCATCAACGCGGAAGGCCTGATGAAGGACTATGGCATCCACACGGATCACTACCTGGAAAACCTCGTTCACAGGAGTTTCAGGTAGACTTCATTCCGGGCAGAAAGTTCATTTCCACTGCCGCTCCCGGCCTTGCGCCTCCATCTCCGTTGTGGTATCTGTGTTCGGCGAAATCGCCCCCACGTGAGAGGGGGCGAAAATTCAAAAGAGATGAGTCGGCGCGAAGGCGTCGAATCCAATGAGGAGGAACTGTGGATATTCAAGCAAAAGTCAAGGAACTGATCGTGTCTCAGCTGGGCGTGGATGCCGACAAGGTGACGATGGAGGCCTCTTTCGTCGATGATCTCGGCGCGGATTCTCTCGATGTCGTCGAACTCGTGATGGCGCTGGAAGAAGAATTCGGCGTGGAGATTCCCGACGAAGCCGCCGAGAAAATCGCAACCGTCAAGGATGCTGTCGATTATCTGACCGAGCACGCAGAGGCCTGATATGACCCGTCGTGTCGTCGTCACCGGGCTGGGACTGGTTTCGCCGGTGGGAATCGGTACGGAGGCAACCTGGCAGTCGCTCCTCCGGGGCGAGAGCGGGGCCGGGCCGATTCGGCAATTCGATCCGGAGGGCTATGCTGTTCGGATCGCCTGTGAGGTTGGAGATTTCGATCCCGGCACCTGGCTGGACCCGAAAGAAGCCAGGCGCTTCGACCGTTTTGTCCACTTCTCGGTTGCGGCTTCGGACATGGCGCTGGAGGATTCCGGCCTTGAGATTGTGGGGCGGGAGGCCGAGCGGGTTGGAGTGGTCATCGGTTCGGGCATCGGAGGTCTGCCCTTGATCGAGCGGACCCACGGAACCCTGGTTGATCGCGGCCCCCGGCGTGTGACTCCTTTTTATATCCCGGGGACGATCATTAACATGTGCTCGGGCCTCGTCAGTATCCGAACCGGCGCCAAGGGGCCGAATATGGCAACCTGTACCGCCTGTTCGACCTCGGCCCATGCCATCGCGGATGCGACCCTCTATATCAGGGCCGGCTATGCCGACGCGATTATCGCGGGAGGCGCCGAGGCGGTCATTACGCCGACGGCTGTGGCGGGTTTTGCCTCGATGAAGGCGCTCTCGACCCGTAACGATGAGCCGGAGAAAGCCTCCCGGCCCTGGGATCGGGATCGTGACGGTTTCGTTATCGGCGAGGGCGCGGCCACATTGATCCTCGAGGAGTACGAACACGCCAAGAGGCGCGGAGCGAAGATCTACGGCGAGGTCCTGGGCTTCGGAATGACCGGGGATGCTTTCCATATCTCTGCTCCCTCCGAGGATGCCGACGGCGCCACGCGGGTGATGAAACTGGCCCTCGAGGATGCCGGTCTCAATGCGACGGACATTGACTATATCAATGCCCACGGAACCTCGACGCCGGCAGGAGACAAGGTGGAAACCCTGGCCGTCAAGCAGGCCTTTGGTGATCATGCCTCCGAGCTGATGATCTCTTCGACGAAGTCGATGACGGGTCATCTGCTGGGCGCTGCAGGGGCACTGGAGACAGGGATCTCCCTGTTGGCGATGCGGGATGGTGTTGTGCCTCCTACGATCAACCTGGACAACCCTGAGGAGGGGAACGATCTCGACTACGTTCCGCATGAAGCGCGGGAGCGGAGGCTGAAGCATGTCCTCAGTAACTCCTTCGGCTTCGGCGGGACCAATGCCTGTCTCGTTCTCGGCGCCGTCTAGACCGCGGTGTTCTGGGTCTGAGGGAGCGGAAGCGGATGGCGATGAAGGAGGAACTTCGCGACGAAGAGGAATCTGGAGAAGAGTCCTCTCAGCGGAAACGTGGGAATATTCTGACCCGTTTCTTCGCCAGGATTGATCTCTATAACTTCGGTCGCTGGGTGCTGCTCGCCGTCGCAATCGGTATTGTCGCCGGCCTGGGAGCTGCTTTTCTGACCTGGGGCGTCGAGGGTCTTTCGGGGACGGTCCTGGGGAGGATTGTCGGCTTCAAGCCGCCCGGTCATGGCGCCCATGGGACTTCCGAGTTTTTTGGCCCCCTTCATCGCTGGTATCTCCTCTTACTGCTCCCGGTTTTCGGTTTGGTTGTCGGCTGGCTGGTGCAGACTTTTGCACCGGAGGCCGAAGGGCACGGGACGGATGCCGTGATCCAGGCCTTTCATCGACAGCGGGGAGAGGTCCGGCCGCGGGTCGTCCCGATCAAGCTCCTGGCCTCGATTCTGACCATCGGCGCAGGGGGCTCGGCCGGTCGCGAGGGTCCGGTGGCGCAGGTGGGCGCGGGTTTTGGTTCCTATCTGGCGGATTTTCTACGCCTGAGGGTCCGCGACCGACGGACCCTGGTCATTGCAGGGGTCGCAGCGGGTATCGGAGGCATGTTCCGGGCGCCGCTGGGTGGGGCGCTCTTTGCTATCGAGGTCATGTACTCGGAGAACGACTATGAATCCGAGGCGCTGATCCCGGCTCTGATCGCCTCCATCGTCTCCTATGTCATCGTGGCCTCGCTGACGGGATGGTCCGCCATCTTCTCAACGAGGGTTGGTGATTTCAAGGAGCCGAAGCAGCTTCTGGCCTACTTCCTTCTGGGTCTGGCGCTCTCGGCCGTGGGTTATGTCTGGGTGAAGGTGTTTTATGGAATGCGGGATCATTTTTTTGCCCGGCTCAGGGTCCCGGAAATGGTCAAGCCGGCCATTGGGGGTTTCCTGCTGGCCTGTCTCGCGGTCAATATTCCTGAGGTTCTCGGAGGAGGCTACGGCTGGTTGCAGCTCTCTCTGGTATCCGGCCTTCCGATCCTGACCCTGCTGGCCCTGATCCCCGGGAAGATCCTGGCGACGGCCTTTACGATCTCCTCCGGCCAGTCCGGAGGCGTCTTCGCGCCTTCCCTTGTGATCGGCGGGGTCACCGGCGCAGTATTCGCCGAGTTGCTGGCACGGCTGGCGCCCTCAATGGCCATGCCGGTCAATGCGGCGATCCTGGTCGGGATGGGCGGTTTCTTTGCCGGGGTCGCCCGGGTGCCGATTGCCTCTCTGATCATGGTTGCTGAGATGAGCGGCTCCTACAGCCTGCTCGTGCCGATGATGCTGGTGTCTTCCATCACCTTTCTGCTGAATCGCGGGGTCAGCCTCTACGAGGCGCAGGTTCCGGGCCGCGTGGATTCACCGGCGCACCTGGGTGATTTTCAGGTCGATATCCTGGAACGACTTTCGGTCGCCGATCTCCTGGAAGATCTGGACGGGGACGTCATCGTGCTGGATTCCGGGATGCCCTTTCGCGAGGTAGTCGAGCTGGTTTTCGGGGGAGCACAGAGCCATTTTCCGGTGGTCGACGAACACGAGAAGATCGTCGGTCTGCTGGGGATCAACGAGGTTCGCTCGGTCATGGCGACGCCGGAGGTCTGGGATCTGCTGGTGGCCGGTGATATGTGTGTGGATGCGGCGAACGTCGCCTTCGTGCTGCCGACAGACGATCTCCACACGGTCATGCGCCATTTCACGGCCCTCAGGCTCGATGTCCTCCCCGTACTGGAGCACGCGCCGCCCTCAAAGGTCATTGGCCTGGTCCACCATCATGACGTCATGGAAGCCTATGACGAGGAGATTCACCGCCTCCGGCAGGATGACTGATCAAGCTGCGGAGTTATCAGCCTCCGTTGTTCAGGAGCGCCTGGGCTGCGGCCGCCTCGCGGGCATCCGGCGCAAGTTTAACGAAGCGGTCAAGATCGATCAGCATCTCCGACTTCTTGCCGAGTTTACCGAGGACCCGTGCGCGGTAGTAGTAGGCGTGGGCGAAGCCGCTGTCGGTTTTGATGCACTCGTCGAATGCCTTTTTCGCATCCTTCCACTTCTTCTGTGCGCTGAAATAGAGCCCGAGCTGGAGTTTCGTCAGGGCGGGAGAGAAGTCCTCTTTCTGTGCTTTCTCGAGGTACTTTCCGGCTTCCGCTATTTTACCCAGTTTGAGGAGGGCGGCCCCCATCCAGTAATTGGCTTCGCCATCCTCCGGCGTATCTTTCAGGATTTCACCGGCGCGGTTCTTTGCATCTTTGAAGGCCTTTGAAGCTGCTGACTTTTCCTTCTTCCAGGAGTAGATTTCGCCGAGGAGCCAGGCCGGCGCCGGGTCTTTTTTGTCAAGCTTTATTGTCTGAGAGAGGGCCTCGACGGCCTTGTCCAGTTTCTTTTCCTCGGCAAGCAGGTAGCCCCATGCCGTTTTGAATTCCGGGGTCGAGCCGAATTCATCCTGAGTGGCGGTCAGTTCCTTCCGGGCTTCCTTGTGGCGCCATGCCGAGAGATCGCCAAGGGTTGAAAGGCGGAGTTCAGCGGCTGTCTTCGGAAGCGGCGGCGGAGTGTCTTCCTGCTGCTCCCCGGAGGCTCTGGACGATGAAGAGTCGTTCCTCTGAGCCCAGGAATCAAGGGGGATCAAGCTGATGAGAGTCAGGATGATGAAAATCAGCGAATAACGACGCATCTGGGGCCTCCTCTTCGAAAGGTTTACGGAGGACGGGCGCATTTTGTTTCCTTCGTCGAGGGTCCATCGGCCCCCGCCGCAGTGATGGTGGTCGCGGACACCGACGGCATTCAAGGCCATCATTGAGTTGAGCGGATGTCGCGACTGTTCTGACGGACGCCGAGAGTTCTTTCGCGGGCTCAGGCTGACCCCTGTGCCCGGAGCTTCGACTATCAGAACGGACTTGATGGCGCGAAAATACTCAGCGATCCTTTGATCTCAGCCTGAGTTTCATCGATCCGATGAAGGGGCCGGTCTCCTCATTCCCTCCGTCAATTTCACGCTACCCCTCAAGACCGTCTGAGAAATCCATGTGAGGAATTTTTCACCTTCTGTCGATATATCGCTGAGAGCTTTAATTTCGGGATCATGAAGGTCCCGAACCCTGGAACTGGATGTGAAAATCATATCCCTGAAACGGAGGAAGAATCATGAGGTATTGGGCAGTCGTGATCGTTGTGTTGGTCCTGGCGTCTTCGTCATTGGTGTGGGGGCAGAACATCCAGGACATCGTATTTTATGATGGCTTCGAGTCCGGCGATACTGCGGGCTGGTGGGCGCCGGCTCGGATCGGCGAGACGGGTCAGACGGCCTGCTATGACGACGGGGGCATCGCCATGAGCTGTGCGGGTACGGGGCAGGATGGCGATCTCAGGCCGGGTGTGGCGTGGCCCAATCCGCGTTTCGTCGATAATTCCGATGGAACGGTGACCGATATGTTGACCGGACTGGTCTGGCTCAAGGATGCCAGCTGTGCGGATCTTGGTCCGAACGGCAACGGATCGGCCGACTTCACAACGGCCCTTTCGAGCGCGGCGGCCCTGGCCGACGGGACCTGCGGCCTGAGTGACGGCTCGGTGGCTGGGGACTGGCGGGTGCCGAGCCAATTTGAGCTCCTGAGCCTGCTGGATTTCGGGTACCATCTCCCGGCCCTGTCCAACGGCGAGGGCACGGCCAAGTGGAGCGAAGGTGACGCCTTTGTGGGCGTAGGGTCGGCCAGCTACTGGTCGTCGACATCCTACGTGGGCGCCGCAGACCACGCGTGGTTTGTGTTCTTTGATAGCGGCTTCGTCAACGCCACCCCGAAAACGGATTCTCTTTATGTTTGGCCGGTGCGGGCTGGCCGGTGAAAACTTGATGCGAAGCGGCGTTTGATTGTCGGTGGGGGCCAGCCCGGACCTTTCGTCATCGTCGTCATCTGCTCCGAATTGGTTCTCTGCAGCCCTCGGATCGGATGATGAAGAAAAGGAGATCACGATCCCTCTCTGTGCTAATCTTTGCGGCGTGATGCGTCGCCCGATTCCCGCCCTGCTTGCAGATCTTCACCCACGCTTCCACCACGTTGGAGTGGCCGTGAGGAGTATCGAGAAATCCCTGGATTTTTACACCGGGATTTTGGGCATGACGCCGCTTGGCCCCTCGGTCGAGGTTCCGCCCCAGCACGTCCGCGTCCGCTTTCTTCAGGCGGAACCCGGGGTTCGGATTGAGCTGGTCGAGGGCTTGGATGAATCCTCGCCTGTTGAGCAGATTCTGTCTCGTCTGGGTGGAGGAACCTACCACATCTGCTACGAGGTCGACGATCTCGATGAGGCCCTTGCCCGCCTGCGCCGGGAGAGATGCCGTCTGATCCAGAGTTTCGAAATGCCGGAGATCCAGCCGAGGTACTTTGCCTTCATGCTCAGTCCCGATCGAAGGCTTTTTGAGCTCTGTCAATGTGAGGGAGAATGATGATGAAGAGAGAGTACACCTTCAGGACGCTTTTCTTTGAGGCCACCAGGAAATGCAATTTTTCCTGCCCGATGTGCATGGCCTCTTCGAATAACAAGGAATTCGTCGAAAAGGTCGCGCCCCGTGAGTTGACCACGGAGGAGATCGAAAAGCGGGTCATCGAAGAGGGGCACGAGATCGGTCTGGACACCATTACCTGGTCCGGCGGGGAGTTCATCCTGCGCCCGGATGCCGTTCACCTGGTGCGCCAGGCGACCGCCCACGGCTATTCCTCCATCGTGACGACCAACGGCGCCTACATGGACCGGGAGAAACTGCTCGAGCTGAAAAAGGCCAGTGGAAACTCGGTCGTCATCGCGGTCGGGATCAACTCCATCGACGAGAAGAACGTGGAGACTCGGGATATCGATGCGGATGTGGCGATGAAGGTCCTGGAACTCTGCGAGGAGCTGGAGATCCGGAGGAACGTGGTCGTCACGGTGGGCAAGCATAATCTCGACACCCTGGGCTCAACCCTGGACTGGCTGGAGAAGAAGAATATTCCCTATAACCGCTCGCCCTTCACCATGCGGGGAAGCGGGAAATTCTTCAGGGAGCAGCTGGCCTTCGACTGGAAAGACATGCAGGATCA
>JANTFG010000083.1 GCA_024763555.1 Thermoanaerobaculales bacterium | reverse complement strand
CGTTTCCGGGAGATGTCGCCTCCGTAGCACTTGGCCGTCACATCCTTGCGGTAGGCATTGATTGTCGCACGGGCGATGATGGTGCCTCCGATGGCGCCCTGGATGGCGATCTTGAACTGCTGGCGTGGGATGGTCTCTTTGAGTCGCTCGCAGTAGTGCAGCGCGCGCTGGCGGGCCTTTTCCCGGTGGACCAGCTGGGCCAGGGGATCGACCGGCTCGCCGTTGACCAGGATCTCCACCCGGACAACATCTGTGATTCGGTAATCCAGCATCTCATAGTCGAAGGAGCCGTAGCCCTGGGTCGTCGACTTGAGACGGTCATAGAAGTCGAAGAGTACCTCGGCTAGAGGCATCTCCGAGACCAGCTCGACCCGCCCGACCGAGAGGTAGCTGAAGGTCGTGTTCTCGCCCCGCCGTTCACGGCAGAGTTCCATCACGGGGCCGATATAGCGATCGGGCATCATCACCGAGGCCTTGATGAAGGGTTCTTCCACCTGCTCGATGGTGCCGGGATCCGGATAGAGGGAGGGATTATCGATCCAATTTGTCTCACCATCAGTCGTTGTGACGCGGTAGCGGACCGAGGGCGCCGATAGCAGAAGGGAGAGATCGTACTCCCGCTCCAGACGCTGCTGAACAATTTCGAGATGGAGGAGGCCGAGGAAACCGCAGCGATAACCGAAGCCCAGGGCCTGCGAGGAATCTTTCTCGTAACTGAGGGCGGCATCGTTGAGCTTGAGCTTCTCAAGGGCTTTGGTGAGATCGCCGTACTCATCCGTCGACATCGGGTAGACCGAAGAGAAGACGACGGGTTTGGACTCGCGGTAGCCCGGGATCGGCGCCTCCGCGGGATTTTCGACGTGGGTCAGGGTGTCTCCCACATTGATATCCGAGACGGACTTGACTCCGGCGATGACGTAGCCTACATCTCCGGCCTGGAGCTGTTCACTCGGGATCCGGCGGAGCTTCAGGAGCCCCAGCTCCTCGATACCGTGATCAACGCCGGTATGCATGAAGTGAATCTTCTCGCCGGTCTTCATCGTGCCCTGCATCACTCTGACGAGGAGTACCGCTCCGCGATAGGGGTCATACTGGGCATCGAAGATCAGGGCCTGGAGCGGGGCTTCGGGATCTCCCTGCGGCGGCGGCAGCTGATGAACGATACCTTCGAGCACATCCTCGATACCCTGGCCTGTCTTGGCTGAACAGAGGATGGCCTCATCGGGATCAAGACCGAGATCCTCTTCGATTTCCTTACTGACTCGCTCGATATCCGCGGAGGGAAGATCGATCTTGTTGATGACCGGCACGATCTCGAGATCATGCTCAAGGGCGAGGTACATGTTCGCCATGGTCTGGGCCTCGACTCCCTGGGAGGCGTCAATCAGCAGCAGCGCGCCTTCGCAGGACATCAGGGATCTCCTGACCTCGTGGGAAAAATCCACGTGCCCCGGCGTGTCGATCAGGTTGAGTTTATAGTCACGGCCGTCTTTTGCTCTGTAGTCCAGGGTGATGGAATTAGACTTGATGGTGATGCCGCGTTCGCGCTCCAGATCCATGGAGTCCAGGATCTGGTTTCGAAATTCACGATCTTCCACGGCCCCGCACTGCTGGATCAATCGATCCGCCAGGGTGGATTTGCCGTGGTCGATGTGGGCAATGATGCAGAATGATCTCGTGTCGTCCATATCGTCCTCGGTGGCTATTATCTTCGAGATTCATCAGAAGTCCACCGGAGGGGCGGTTTTCTGCCGCCGCATCGCCCTGCGAGGCTTCTCCTGTCGGTGGTGTGATGAGAGGGCGTCCATGCGCCGGGGCTTCATCCGCCCCCCGGAATTTTCCGAGCCGGGAGGGAGATAAGAGAAAGCCAGTCTTTCGGTTCTCAGCCCGGTTAACGATAATCCGGTGTTGCGATGCCTCAACAAAAAACCCCCTGCGGAACAGGGGGTTTCAGCAACAGGGGCTGGGGTTTACCAGCGGTCGCGGCGGGGGCCACGGTCCTGACGCTCCTGGGCTTCGTTGACCCGGAGCGGACGACCGTCGACATCTTTGCCGTTCATCTCCTCCATCGCACGATCGGCAGCCCCATCGTCGACGAAGGTGACGAAACCGAAACCGCGGGAGCGGCCGGTGTCGCGATCGGTGATGACACGGGCATCCTCAATCTCACCGTAGCCTTCAAAGGCCCGGTAGAGGCTGTCACGGTCAATTCCCCAACTCAGATTTCCAACAAACAACTTCTTAGCCATCTCTACACTCTCTCACTTTCCGGCTTTGATGCCGGACAAACATCCCGGTCCCCTTTTGGATCACTCCTCGAAGTTCCCGGAATCCCTGGTGGGATCCGCCCACCTTCCCTCGGATCAACAACAACATCGACCCATTCGACTGCATTGTACACATCTTCTCCCTCAAGTCAATGAAATCTCTTGCCTTCGTCTCAGGAGCTTCTGATGATCAGGCCTGGACGATCCTCCGCACCATGTCGGCGTTGACGACGAGCTTGAACTTCCCCTCCGGAAGTTTTTCCAGCTCCGGACGGGAAAATGGATCGAATTCGAGCGGGTTGACGATCTTGCCGAAGATCGTTCTCAGGGCACGGGCCCCGGCCCGGTTGTTCTTCTCAGCAGCCTCGGCGATCAGGGAGGCCGCAAGATCCTCGATGTCCAGTTCGATATTGAGAATCTCGAAATAACTCCGCGAGCGATTGAAGGGCGAGTCGATGGACTTCAGGAGGATCTGCTTGAGGATCGGCGTGTCCAGTTCGCGGAGGAGCACGATGTTATCGAATCGGGCCATGAACTGTGGAACCATGCCGTATTCGAAGAGATCCTCCGGTTTGAGAAAATCGGCCAGGGCGAAACGGGTTTCGATTCTCACCTGTCCGTCCGCAGTCTGGATCGCCTGGGACTTGAGTTTCTCGCCGCTGGAAGGGCTGACAACCCGGAGGTAGACCTGGTCGTAAAGGGTTTCGAAGGCACCGCCGCAGATGAACATCATGTGTTTCGTGTCGATGGGGATGGTGACCTTCTTCTCGACTCCGTCCACCCACGCGTGGGTATGGTGGGCGACCAGCTCACCCTCCATCAGGGTCAGCAGGCCCTGCTGGAGAACGACGCCGATGGCGTTGGGTTTTCCGGCAACGATTGACGACATCTTGTCAATCTCGTCGATACAGATTGTCGCTTGTTCCATGGCCTCCTTCAGCTCGGAGGGATTCGGCTTTTCCCCGACCAGGGCGCGGGCCCGCTGTTCAACGGCCGTCAGGAGACGCGAAGGCTGAAACTCCATCCTCTCGGAATCGACCAGGAGATTGGCGTTGATGATGGTCATGGCCCTGAAGGCTTCGTACTCCGGCGTCTGGTGATACAGGCGCTGGATGTTGTTCATGATCGTCGTCTTACCGGTTCCTGAGTTTCCGATGAGCATGATATTTCCGGGGACCTTGCCGGTGGTGTGTTTGTAGATCGCCACCGAGACAAAGCGAAGTGCCGTCGACTGCCCGAGCACGCCCTGATTCAGGGCCTCGTAGATCATTGGTGGGGTGATTTCTTCCAGTGGCCTGAGGGTCTTCGAATTTTCTGTCATTTCAACCTCGTCAGGAATGCTCTCATCGATTTCCTTGAGAGATTCCGCGATCTATTACGGATGGGCTCAGCCTGCCGTCCAGTAGCCGTCTTGGATCTTTAATTCCCTTCCGTCGATTGTGACCTTTCGTCCACAGCCTCCGGGCCGGAAATCGGTCACGATGTCAACGTGCTGGGCGGAGCGGTTGAGGATGCCCGCCTCGGCTAAACGCGAAATTTCATCAGGCGATTCGCCCGGATTCTCCACGAAGCAGTTTTCATAGGAGGCGCCGATGGCGATGTGAAGCGTTCCGCCGACCTTTTCAACGAAGAGGGGGTGTTTCAGGACGCGGTCCAGCCCGGGATTCATCCCGAGCGCCACCTCGCCCAGGCGGTGCGAGCCCTCATCGGTTTCGATGATCGTCTCCAGGTGTTTTCCTCCGGTTTCAGCGGAATACTCCACGATCCGGCCTCCCTGGAATTTCAGGTGGATTCCCTGAATGTCGTGACCGCCGTAGTTGACCGGGAGGTCGACGAAGATCTCTCCCTCGGCAGAATTGGCATCCGGAGAGGTGAAGACTTCGCCATCGGGGAAATTGCGAAGGCCATAGGACATGACACCTCGGGAAGGGCTGATGTCGAGATCGAGGCGGAGCATCCGGCCATCGATGGGGTGTTCGGTTTCCACGCTGATCTTGGAGCCTCGGTCGAAGAGGGGCGCCAGCTTCTCTTCTGCGGCCTTGAGGGGCCTCGGATCGGCGGTTGAGGCCCTGACGATGAAGTCGCTGTACTCCTCGAGACTCATCCCCTCCATTTCAGCCATCCCCGCGGTCGGGTAGAGGGTAATAACCCAGGGCTTTGAGAGGCGAAGGTCGGAGAATGGACGGTCCGCAGCCGCGAGGGCCTGGGACTGTTCGGGATCAAGACCCATGTACAGCGACGGGTCTTCCGCTCCGAGAACCTCCACGTATTTCGTCATACTCTCGTAGCGGTCTCGGTGCCAGCCGGGAATCCGCTGGAGCTGCTCCTCCGAGCCCAATCTTCCCATGGCCGAAGACCAGACCCGCCCGCGATCATTATTCGGTGGGATGAGCAGGACGTCCGGAACTGCGCCCGCTTCGATAATTTTCTTCTCAAGGACCGCCATCAGCGGCCAGCAGACGTGCTCGCCCTTGATCATCACGCGATCTTCGGGACTGATTCCACCGAGGGAGTGATCCAGAAGGTAGGAAGCCCAGATCTCGAGATCCTGTGCAGAGATATTCGCCTGTGTCATCATTCCTCCAGCGCCGCAGTCGCGACGGGCGTCATTGTAACCCGGGATGAGGAATATCAGGTGCCCTGCAGTGCAATCCGGAGCAGGAGGAGAAGGTGAAGGTGTCTGAGGCGGCTGTACCGGGCGAAAGATTCCGGCGAGAGGTCGCTGATGATTGCCTGCGATCCGGCGAGGCCGGGGGGCGGAAAAAAACTTCCTGAACGGTGTGCCCTGAGGCTTGAGTATCCAGCAGATCGAAGGATGAAAATCATCGGGAGGAGTCCTCCGGGAAGACTTCTGCCACATCCCGGTCGCAGCCAAATGACTCTCAGTCGCGACCGTCGCTCTCAGATCTCAACGGGGTCCGGTCTCGATCCCTTCCGTCGGAGTGTGACGAGCAGTTTCTCAAAATCCCAGGCGGAGTCCTTGATGGCTTCTTTCAGCTGGAGGACTGAGAGCTCCAGCAGGGTACCAGGATCTGCGACTTGCGCCTCAGTTCCCGGTTCAAAAAACAGGACGGCTTCGTCCAGAGCGTTGAGGAGGGAATCCGCACCCTCCTTCCGGAAATAGCTCCGGCCTTCCCATTCGTGGACTTCAAGGAGGCGGTGAATCCTCTTCGTCTCCATCAGGCTCCGGAGAAAGGCGGTGGGGGACTGGGTTTCTTCAGCCTCCCGAAGGACATCGAGGAAAATCAGGAGGATGGATGGTCTTGTCTCGAGTTCATCGGGAGCGATCTCGTCCAGAGCCTGACGGCACATTTCCAGCAGGAGAAGACGGTCCTCTTCATTCAGAGCGCTGAAACTCCTGCTTTCAAGGTGGCTGAGAAGCTTGGCGATCCGCAGGATCGGGAGGGAGGCTGCGATGGGAAGCTCCTGCTTCTGAATATCTGCCGAGGCCAGCGCGATGAGGTCCATCGCTTCGGGGGCAAGTGGATCCTCAGAGGGGAGTTCCTCCCGGATGGCTGCGAGAAGGTCGAGCGCCGGGGGCTCGGAGTTCTCCGTGGGTGCCTTTCTGAGGACTGTGGCGGCGAGTTCTTTCCATGCTTCGAGGATCCTGGAGAATCGAAGTCTGCCGAGTTCTTCGATCAGATCGGCGCAGCCGCGGCCGCCAAGCTGAGCCGCGAGTCGCTTCCAGTGGCCGCCTGGATCGTCTCGGATTTCCTCCATGTCCAGGAAGACGTGGTATTCATAGCCCTGTAACTCGAAATCCAGGCCCTGCTCCATGACTTCAGGAATCTCGAACAGAAATTCGAGTCCGCTGACGAGGTCCCTTGTTTTGAGAAAGAGGGCCGAGCCGTCGAGCGAGAGGCTTTCGGCCAGATCGGGTTGCCCGAGTTCTCCGGGATCATTGTTCCGCATGATGCGGGTCGGGACAGCCCGGAAGGCCCGGCCACGGGTCTGTTCCAAGGCGTTGTTGACAATGACAAGGTTGCGCTCGGATGCACTGCCGTTGGAGAACACGAAGACATTCTCGTCGATCTCTCCTCCGGGCCTTTCGAAGTTGTAGAGTCTGAAATTTTCCACGCCTGAGAAGGCGGATCGTCGCCGGAGCAGAGGAAAAATCAGCCTGTGATGAGCCGAGAGGAGATCCCGGTTGACCTCTTCCTTCCATCGTGGGCGATGGAATTCCATCCCGTACTTCTCGGCGAAACCCTCGATCTGGCCGTGCGCAAACATCGGCAGGCCCGGCATGGTCGCCATCAGAGTACAGATCCCGAAGTACTTGTCTCCGGCCCCGAATCCGGCGATGGCCGTGTCCTCGTCAGGGTTGGACATGAAGTTGACGTATCGGGAGAGGATGCGTGGATCGAAATCAAGGGTCTCTCGGATGAGCCGGCGGTACTCGGCATTTCGTTCGTCTCGAAGCATGTTCATGAAGGCTGAGTTGTAGACGCGGTGCATGCCGAGGCTCCGAACGAAATAGCCTTCGAGCATCCAGAAGGCTTCCGCCAGCAGGAGGGTATCGGGTGCCTCTTCGGCCACCCGGTCGACGACCTCGCGCCAGAACTCCCCGGGCATCATGCGGTCAAAGTCCTCCCGGGCCATCGCGTGGGCCGAGCGGGAAGGGATGTCTCCTCCGTGGCCCGGCTCGGGGAACCAGAGGCGCCGGAAGTTCTCCCTGGTCAGCGTCATGGCCGCATCAAAACGGATCATCGGGGAACGCCGGGCAACGTGAAGAATGGTCTGGATTACGGCCTCGCGGACCTCCGCTTTGCGGTAATCCAGCTGGGCCGTATCGTTCCACGGCATCGATGTTCCGTCGTTACCGTGGTAGATGTAGAGGGTGTCTCCGGTCCAGTGGTCGATTCTCTTGAAGACGACCGCCGCATCGGAACGGTCCCAGTAGCCGTCCTCAATGTAGATTCCCACCCGTTCATCCTCGCAGAGGTCTGCGCCGCTGAAGCGATAGCCGGGAAAGGGGCAGTCCGGCAGGCCGATGAACCAGTCCGGGTGTTCGATGACCCAGCGAGCATCGATACCTACGTGGTTCGGGACCATGTCCGTCATCAGGCGGATTCCCCTCTCTGAGGCCTTTCGACTCAATTCATCCCACGCCCCATCTCCACCGAGGTGCGCAGCGATGACGTAGTCGTCGAGGGAATAGGCGGAGGCGACTGCATTCTCATCTCCCATCCATCGCTTGATCTTCTCCGAAGCGCGGCTCCGCTCCCAGACTCCGATGAGCCAGAGGCCGGTGAAACCCCGAGCGGCCAGGCGATCCAGCTCCTCTTCCGGGATTTCATCCAGTCGGCTGATTTCCCGACCGTATTCCTCCGAGAGCTGCGCCATCCAGACGCAGGCATTCTTCGCCAGCAGGACCACGCAGGGCATCCAGTCAATGTCCCGGCTGTAGGCTTCCGGAGCCTCGGCCTCACTGTGGGAGTAGTCAGGTACCTCGACCGGTCCCGGCCCCGGGGGGAAGTGTGGCCGGTTTTCCTCAGCCAGGAGGTCCAGGGAGCCGAGGATCGCCCGCTCGAGGCCCGGAATCCAGGCCGACCATTTCTTTCTGATGAACTTCAGCTGGGCCTCCAGTGAATTTGGGGCCCGGCGTATGGGTTCGAGAAGCAGGCTCAGAAGATCATCCTGTGTCCGGGCACCGTCCGGGTCCACGGCGTAGGTCGAAGCCAGGAACTTTTCGAGAGCCGCAAAGGCCTCAAGGCTATTCGGGAGATTGTCGGTTTCGTCGAAGAGATGGCGGAGGCCGTCCAGAGCCGGGTTCTTTCCGGCCCAGTAGAGGAAAATCAGCAGGGTGATGCTTTGTTCCGGAGGGGTGGGGTGATGGGGCGCCTTCGAACTCCCATCGAGGAAAAGGTGCACGATGCCGGCATGAAGCCTCTGGAAGCCGGAGGGTTTCAACCGCTCGGTGAGTTTCTCTCTGAAGGTGGAGAGAAAGGGCGGCTTCCGGGATTTGCTGAAGTTGAGGACGAGTTCGTAAACGGCTGAGGCGAGCAGAGCGGCGGCATAGAGTTCGGAAGCGCGAAGCCACATTCCGTCCTCCCGCTCCTGGCGCAGCACACTGTTGATCGTCTCGGCCACGGTGCGACTGGCGTGGACATCCGGCAGGTGGAGACTCCCCGTCTCGGAAATGAACTCAGGTGTGATGTGAAAACGCCGCCGTGCCCTGAGACTGATGGGAAGCTGGGGACTGAGTCGGGAGGGCGTCGTATTCATCCGATGATGATGCCACAGTTTTCTGAGGTATTTGCGAAGTGCTTTGGTTTGAAGCGAAGTGGCCCTGGGGATGGTCGTTTTCCAACCGCCTCCTGCGGCCTCGTCAAAATGCTATACTTGTTTTGTCGGTACAGCCTGATGCCGTGCCTGTCTGAAAGGGGTCCGCTCCAGTTTGAAACGGCGCAACCTGTTCATTATTGTTATGGTGCTGGGGTCCCTTGTTGCCTCCCTGATGAGCTGGAAAGTTGCTGAAGAGTATCTCGAGGCCGGCCGAAAGGCGGGCTTTTTCATCAAGGCGGAGAATGGCGGCCTGAGACTCGTGAGTGTAGAGCCCGGATCGCCGGCGGATAGAGCAGGCCTGAGAGCCGGAGACTTCATTCGGAATATTCAGGGTGTCCCGGTCCACAACGGCGTCGAATACGATGAAGTTGCCAGAACTTTCCGCATGGCTCAGCCGGTGAAGCTGGACCTGACGCGGGACGGTGTCTTCCTGCACCTGGAGATGCGGCCAGGGGTTCCCCTGAACTGGTTCCCGGTTTTTCTCGTTTTCCTGACGGTACTGGCCTATTTTCTGCTCGGAGTCGTCGGCCTCTTGCAGGGGCCTGAGGATATCCGGGCGAGGCTGTTATTCGGTTTTTCTCTCGCAGTTGCGGTTGAAATGGCGATACCTGAGTTTAACTATGGTCCACCCGGGGCCCAGATTCTGACCGGCATTCTCTTTTTTCTCATATCAGGACTCGAAATGGCCCTGGAGTTGCATCTGGCGGCTGTAATACCCAAGACGAATTCCTGGATTCGCAGGTACCCCTGGGTTCTCAGATTCCTGTACATCTCAGCGATCGGCTTCGGGCTTCTCGCAGCGGTGACACTCGGGCTGGAAGCTCTCGGTGTTTCCTGGTGGCCGATACGATCCTCGGTGCTGTACACGGGAATGGACCTGGTTCTCTTCCCGATCTGGGCCCTCGGTCTCGTGCTGCTTCTGGGGTACCAGACGATTCGTTATCCAACGGCCCAGGGGCGCCACCAGGCGGGACTTGTTCTTGTTGGTATGTTCCCTTGGACGATCTACGCTCTGGCCGGGAGTATTTACCCCGGTTTTTATCAGGCAATTTCTTCTTATAACGATGTTGCACTCTCTCTGATTCTTCTCTCCTATCCTGTGGCGGTTTTTTTCGCGATATTCAAATTCCAGCTCTTCGACCTCGAGAGGATCGTGAGACGTGGTCTTGTGTATTTCACGATGACCTTTGTTCTGGTTGGGATTTTCCTCCTGGTCTTTAATATCGGAGCGTGGATCCTGAGTGGAATAGGCTTCGAGAAGGGTCGGCTCTGGCTGACATCAGGGTCGATGCTCCTGCTTGGGATGCTCTTTTCACCGGTCCATACGCTGGTGCAGCGGGCGGTTGAGCGACGTTTTTTTCCGGAACGAAGTGCCCTGCGTCGCCATCTCATTGATCTGGCGGGAGAACTCCCATCTTTTGGAGATCTGCCTGCGATGGGCCATGCACTGGTTCATCAACTCAAAGATATCTTCGAGGTTGAGAGCGTCAGCCTCATGATCAAGAGGCCCGGAACCTCCGTGTTCAGCCCGCTCGCCTCGACGATCGACGAAGGAAGACAGAGTGAGTCGTCGATTCAGATTCTTCCCGAGGATCTTCCGGGTCTGAACTTTGTCGGGAGCCTCAGGAGGCCGGTGCTCCTGCGCCAGCTGAAGAAGAGAGACGGGAAACTCGGACGGGCCTTAGCCGATATGGGAGTGAATCTGGTGCTCCCGCTGATGCAGAAAGAGGAGCTGATCGGTGTTTTTCTGATCGGCGAGAGGGCCTCCGGTGGTCGCTATCCCGCCGAAGAACTTGAGCTGTTGAACCTGCTCTCTCACCATGTCGCGACGAGTTTCGAGAATGCCCGTCTCTTTGAGTCTGCGACCTATGAAAGTCTCACGGGTCTGCTCCGTCGGGAAGCAATCATTGCTCTGCTCCAGCAGGAGATCAAGAGAGCCCACCGTTATGAGAGGCCACTGAGTGTCGCGATGGCGGATCTGGATCGCTTCAAAGAAATCAATGATAGCTATGGCCATCTCAGTGGCGATGCCTTTCTTCGCCGGGTTTCAATGGTGATGCGTTCCTGCCTCCGTGCAACCGATGCGATTGGACGATACGGTGGCGAGGAGTTCCTTCTGATTTTTCCGGAGACCAGAATCGAGGAGGCAGAACTTGTTGCCGAGAAAATCCGAAAGGCCGTCGGTGGACTTCGTTTGAAAGAAAGACAGGGAAATTATTTCGGGACAACGATTTCGATCGGCCTGGCTGGTTTTGAGCTGGGGGCTGAGAACCGACCCCCCGAGGCAGAGGAGATGATCCGGCTCGCAGACGAGGCTCTATACATGGCGAAGGCTGCTGGTCGGGACTGTGTGAGAAGAAGTCCCTGAGGCCAGGAGCGGGAGCCGATAATCGGAGCCGATGCCGGAGCCGGAACAGGAGCAGCAACCGGCGCCGGAGCCGATGCCTTCGTGGTTCTTTGAGAGGAATGCGGGAGCGATGATCGCGGGCTCGGTTTCTGAAGCCGGAGCTGGGAGGCGGTGGCCGAGACCGATGCGGTCGTGGGATGTTCCGGCCACTTCGAGTGTAGGTGTGCCGTGTGAGTTTCGCGTTTCAGGGGTCAGACCCGGCTCCGGATGCGGCTCCTGCTCCGGCTCGCGGCTCCGGCAGGCGCTGTCGGTGGAGCCGGACCCGGCGCCGGGATGACCCGGAACCGATACTCAGATGAGGTCAGAATTTGATTGCCGGAGTGGGCTGGAGGACTGTCGTGAGCCCTTCGGTTTTCCCGGAGAAAATTCCCGCTCGTCTTCGGCTTGCTGAGAGAGTAAGATAGCCCTTCGGAGGTCAACTATGTCACGCCAGGATCCTCATAGCTATGCCGATCTGGAACAGGGAATCATCGAGAGCATCGGACTGAAGTTCGACATCGATTTTGAAAACAGGAAAATACTCAGTGTCGTGAAGCTCCATCTGAAAGAGGCAGGAGAGGGCGCTTTCGACCTTGACACCCGTGCCTTGAAAATTCACTCCTGTACGACGGGCGGGGAAGAGAATATCCCATGGGAGCTGGGGGAGGAGGACGCGATTTTCGGACGTCGACTCCGCCTGGAACTTCCGGCAGGGACTCAGGACCTCGAAATCATTTGTGAGACGACCGATGGAAGCACAGCCCTTGACTGGCTGGAGCCTGCTCAAACCGCAGGCGGCCGGCTGCCCTACCTTTACAGTCAGTGCCAGCCCCACCATGCCCGGTCGATTTTCCCCTGTCAGGATTCACCCCGGGTTCGTTTTGGCTACACAGCTGAACTGATCGTTCCCGAGGGTTTCACCGCCGTGATGGCGGCGGCGCCGACCGGTGTAAAAGATGGCCCCAGGCCCGGTACGCGGTCGTTCCTCTTCGAGATGCCCCAGCCGATTCCCAGTTATTTGACGGCACTGGCGGTCGGAGATATCGATTCCCGCGATCTCTCGGATCGAGTCAGGATCTGGGCGGAGCCCGAGGTGTTGGAACAGGCGGCCTGGGAATTTGCCGAGGTCGACTCCATGATCGGAGTTGCCGAGGGGATCTTCGGACCTTATGTCTGGGATCGCTACGACATGCTCGTGATGCCCTTCTCCTTTCCCTACGGAGGAATGGAAAATCCCCGTCTGACCTTCCTGACACCGACCCTGCTCGCCGGGGACCGCTCCCTGGTTAACGTGGTGGCTCACGAACTGGCTCATTCCTGGACCGGAAATCTCGTGACGAATGCGACGATGGAAGATTTCTGGATCAACGAAGGATTCACGGTCTGGGCGGAGAGAAGGATTCTTGAGGCCCTGGAGGGTCCCGAGTATGCGGCCCTGCATGCGGCCATCGGAAGAAACTCACTCAACGAAGCTCTCGAGCGTTTCGGAAAAGACTCTCCCTATACACGGCTGAAGACGCCGATGGAAGGGGTCGATCCGGATGAGGTGTACTCGGAAGTACCGTATGAGAAGGGCTTCCTGCTGGTCAGGCTGCTGGAGGAGACTGTGGGCCGTGAGGTCTGGGATCAGGTCGTCGCACGCTATATCGAGCGCTTCCGTTTCCAGTCGATCACAACTGAAGAGCTGCTGGTGTTCCTCGATGAACAGATCCCAGGGATTCTCAGGAGAACTGCGGCTCATCGCTGGATCTACGAGGAGGGTGTCCCGGAGAATGCGCCGGAGTTCACCTCCCCGAGGCTGGAGAGGGTTCGGGAGCTGGGCGCTGCCTTCGCTTCGGGCAGGATGCCGGATCAGGCAACGGCTGGAGGCTGGTCCCCGGAGGAATGGCAGCTCTACCTCCAGGCCCTGGGGCAGAGCATCTCCCTGGAGGGTTGTCGGCGGCTGGACGAGGAATTCAGGCTCAGCGAATCGGGAAATTACGAGATTCTCGTGACCTGGCTGGCCCTGGCGGTTCGCTCCGGATTCGAGGAGGTCCTGCCCCGTGTCCGTCAGGTTCTCACCAAGGTCGGCCGCGGTAAGTTCCTGCGCCCGCTTTATCAGGCTTTGCTTGGCCGGGAGGAGTTTCGACCATTTGCGGCAGAGGTCTTCGAGGAGATGAAGGAGCGTTACCACACGCTGGCGCGGGTGGCCGTGGAAGGGCTCTTCCGGAGTGTGAAGTCCGAATAGGACGGGGCAGAGGGCTGAGCAGTCCATCGGCGGCTTGGGGAAGCCCCCTTCTGAGGCCGCGTCCGGAGCCGGGTCTGAGGCCCGAGACACGAAACTGAGCCAGCAGCATTACCACTCGAAGTGGTCGGAACATCCCACGCCCGCATAGGTTTCTTCCACGATCTCCCTGCTCCGGCTCGGGCTACCAAGGTTGTGCTCGGCCCAGGTATTCCGCTCAAAGAACCACGTCCCCACCGGCTCCGGCATCGGCTCCGGATGTGCGGCTCCGGCCCCGGATCC
>JANTFG010000082.1 GCA_024763555.1 Thermoanaerobaculales bacterium | reverse complement strand
AGTGAGACTTGCTGCGGCTTTCTCTCATGGCGGCCCGGATCCAAGGCCGTCAAGACAGGTAGTGGCTTTTTCGAGCCGAAGGGTCCGCGCAAGAATTACTTCCTGTTTTGCGTGCCCAGATGTGCTTCAGATTTGGATTGGGCGATTGAGGGAGATCGGAGGCGTAGTCTTGCCTACGTTGAGAATTTCCAGATTGAGCCCGAGCCGAAGATGTGGTGCAGATGGGATGCGAAAAGCGGAAGTGATTTTTTCGTGGGCCCTAAGAACGACGGTCCGGGATGGGCCGCTTGAAGGATGAAGGAGTTTTCGATGAAATTGATCCGTAGTCTTCTTGTATTTTGTGTGCTGGCCGTGCCGATTTTTGTTGTTGCGGACGAGCCGGTCCCAATCTCAGACCTCCATCAGAACGACGGGATGGGTGTGGCTTTGCTTCTGGATCAGGTTGTGACGATCCAGGGTATCGTGACGGTTCCGACAGGGCCCTTCAGCACATCGCGGACCGACGTCTACATCCAGGATGAGACCGGCGGCATGGCGATCTTCTCCTACAATCCCATTGCAACCTATAACGCGGGCGACGAGGTCCGGGTGACGGGAACGGTTCTCCAGTACAAGGGGATGACCGAGGTCGAGCCTATCAGCGTGGAGCTGATCTCGACGGGAAATGCCGAGCCGGCGCCTCTGCTTCTCACCTGTGCCGATGTCCGGGACTCCTACGATTTCGACACCAATACCGAGCCCAACGAGGCGCGGCTGGTCCGGATCAACGGAGTGACCTGGGATCCGGGAGACCATTCTCTGACCGATGGGACGGGAACCGCCCAGATGTACATTCCCTCCGCCACCGGAATTCCCTTCCCGGAGGGCGAGTTCAACGTCGTTGGGGTGGTCAAGCAGTATGACGATGCCGGAGCCGAAGGCCCCTTCTACCTCAACTACGAGGTGATTCCGCGTTATATCAGCGATATCAGTTACGGCTCCGGACCCCAGTTCGTGAGCTATCCCGTACAGACCGATGTGGCGATGGGCTCGGCGACGATCAGCTGGACCACCGATACGGCCTGCGAGACCATCCTGGAGTACGGGACGAGCACGAATTTCGAGCAGGAGCCCATCCGACTCGGTGATTCAACGACCGATCACGTCGTGACCCTCAGCGATCTGCCCTCGGCGACGGTCTACTACTGCCGTGCGGTCGCCACTGACGGAATGGATTCCGTCACGAGCCCCGAGATCGTCATCGTCAGCCCGGCGGAACACTCCTCGGGCGATATCGAGGTCTACTTCTCCCGAAGTGTGGACACCAACTATTCCTCCGGCGTCCACGCAGCCCAGACCGATATCTCCGCCCGGATGATCGAGCATATCAACGCGGCGACGGATTCCATCGATTTCTGCTTTGCCAACTTCACGCTGGACGAGGTTGCCAATGCCCTGGTCGCTGCGCATGATCGAGGAGTGCAGGTTCGGGTGATCTACGAGGTATTCGATCCGGTGATCAACATCCTGACCGTCGGTGGAGTCGAAGTCAAGACCGACCCCGATGAGCTGCATGCGAATACCCACAACAAGTATGCGGTCTTCGATGCCCAGGATGCGGATGAGAGCAACGATTACGTCTGGACGGGATCCTGGAACGCGACCTACAGCGGGACTCACTTTAATGCTGAAAATGCCATCACGATCCAGGATGCCGCGCTGGCGACCGCCTATCGCCTCGAGTTCGAAGAGATGTGGGGTGGGACCTTCAGTAATCATAAGACCGACAATACGCCCCATCTCTTCATCGTCGGGGGACGGCGGGTCGAACAGTACATGAGCCCCACCGACGGCCTGCAGGAACAGATCACGAAGATCATGAATTCAGCTGATACCGATCTCCTCTTCTCCATCTACAGTTTCACCGACAGTGTTCTGTCGACTCCACTGATCGATCGTTTCAATGCCGGAGTCGCCGTCCGTGGCGTGATGGATTCCGAAGGGGCGGATTACGAGTACAGCGAATACCAGACCCTGGTGGATGCCGGCCTCGATATTGTCCGCGATAATGTCGGAGACGGGACCCAGGACGAGTTGATGCACCACAAGTATCTCCTCGCCGATCCGCTTCCCGGTGAGTCCGATCCGACCATCGTCACAGGTTCCTATAACTGGACCTACACCGCGGCGACGTATAAGGATGAGAATATCGTCATCATCCATGACCCGACCATCACCAACATCTTCTTCCAGGAGTGGATGGCCCGCTACCACGAGGCGGGCGGAACCTGGGATTACGATATGCCCGAGTTCCTGCAGGCGGCCTTCAGCTGGGATCCCGCCTCGCCGGCCATCGGCCAGGAGATCAGCTTCAGCGATGCCTCGACGGGTTCGCCGACCAGCTGGAACTGGGACTTCGGCGACGGTTCGAGCAGCACCGATCAGAACCCGACCCACAGCTACACCGCCGCGGGTAACTATACCGTCACCCTGGAAATCAGCGACGGGACGGATACCAGCAGCGTCAGCCATGATGTCTCCGTAAGTGCCGAGGCCACATGTACGCCGATCTGGATCGCCGCAGCCGGTTCAGCCGCCGGAGCGGGTGGTTCCCAGTGGGCGACCGATCTCGGCGTCGTCAACATGGGGACCCAGGATCTCTCCTACTCCTTCCGATTCCTGCCCAGGGGCGCCGATAACAGCACCGTCGAGGCGGGTGAGACGATGACCCTGGCGGCGAACGCCAGCGTGGGATATACCGATGTCTGGCAGACAATGACCGGGAACCAGGACTTCGGCTCCATTGAGGTTTGTGTGGACAATCCGTCGAATGCCGGAGTGATCGCCCGAGTGTACAACTCCAGCGATGCGGGGACTTTCGGCCAGACCATTGTCGGCATGCAGGGCTCGGCTGCGAAAATGATCTCCTCAGGGGATCGGGTGCGACTGGGCTTCCTGTCCGAGAACAGCGACTATCGGACCAATGTCGGCTTCATGAATGCCGGTTCCTCGTGGATCACGATCAGTGCGGAGTTTTTCACCTCCGACGGCACCAGCCTCGGCACCGATTCCATCGATATCGCGCCTTATTCCTCCCGCCAGTGGAACAAGGCCTTTCGGCGTGTCACGACGAATGCGGTCGATTACGGCTACGTCGATGTCTGGTCGGATACGGCAGGAGCTTCATTCCTGGCCTATGGCTCGGTGGTTGACAACGGGACCGGTGACCCGACGACCATCTGGCCCTTCGAGTCCTCGATGGCGAAGGACAGTGCAGCCTGCACTCCGATCTGGATTGCTGCGGCGGGTTCGGCCCCCGGTTCGGGTGGTTCCCAGTGGGCGACCGACCTCGGCCTGACGAACCTCGGCGCCGACGCGCTCACCTACTACTTCCAGTTCCTGCCTCGGAACACGGATAACAGCGCGGTCGCGATGAGCGATGCCTTTACCCTCGCCGGAAACGCAGCTGTCGGTTATACCGATGTATGGCAGGCGATGACCGGGGGGCAGGACTTCGGCTCCATCAACGTCTGCGTGGATAACGCGGCTTCCGCCGGAGTCATCGCCAGGGTTTACAATTCGGGCGATGCCGGAACCTTCGGCCAGACCATCAACGGAATGACGGGATCAGCCGCCAAGCTCGTCGGACCCGGCGAGACGGCACGGCTCGGCTTCCTCTCCCAGAATGCGGCCTTCAGAACCAACATCGGCTTCATGAATGCCGGCGCGGCGCCGATTACGATTTCCGTCGAGTTCTTCAATGCCGACGGTACGAGCCTCGGTACGGATTCCATCGATATTCCGGCCTATTCCTCCAACCAGTGGAACAAGGCCTTCAATCGCGTCACCTCGGATGATGTCAACTTCGGCTATGCCGACGTATCTTCCTCTACAGACGGTGCCTCCTTCCTGACCTACGGCTCCGTCGTCGACAACGCCACCGGCGATCCGACGACCATCTGGCCTTTCTGAATCGGTTTTGAGAAATTTATGCGGGGGCTTCGGCCCCCGCTTTTTTCGTGGTGCTTCCGAATAGTTCTTGATGAGGAGAGGGCTGATTTTCGGTCGACCGCGCCGGAAGATTAGGGTAAAGTGGGCGGGATTCGGGACGCGTTCCTGCTGGAGGAGGACATCATGAAGAGAATTTTTGCATTGATCTGTATTCTGGCCTCGGCTTCACTCGGTCTCAGCCAGGGCGTGACCACGGGCTCACTTTCCGGCCTGGTCAAAGATCCCTCGGGTGCGCCGATCAGGGGCGCGAAGGTCGTAGCGGAATTGCTGACGACCGGGACCCGCTACGAAACCGCAACCGATGCGGCGGGTTACTTCAATATCGTCAATGCCCGGGTCGGGGGACCCTACCAGGTCAATGTCACGGTCCCCGGAATGCAGGAGGGTGTGGCGAATAACGTCTTTGTGTCTCTGGGCGAAGTCACGGCAATCAAGATCGACCTGCAACTCGAAGCGGTCCAGGCCGAGGTCGTCGTCACCGGACAGGCCAACCCGCTGATCGGGCCGGCACGGATCGGCGCCGGGAGCAATGTCGGCGAGGACGTTTTAGAGAATCTCCCGACGATCGGACGGGGGTTTGAGGACTTTGCCAGGACCAATCCGCTGATTCAGGTTCAACCGGATCGGGAGGACGGTCCCTCGGTCATTTCGGTCGCCGGCCGGAACAACCGCTACAACAACATCCAGATCGACGGCGCCGTCAACAACGATCTCTTCGGTCTTGCGGCCAGCGGCACACCGGGAGGCCAGAGTGAGACGACGCCGATCAGCATGGACTCCATCAAGGAGCTGCAGCTTGTCATCGCTCCCTTCGACGTGCGCCAGGGTGGTTTTTCCGGCGGTGGTGTCAACGCGATTACCCGCTCCGGAACCAACCAGCTTCACGGTTCGGTCTATGGTTATTACCGAGACGACAGCATGATCGGCAATGGCCCGAAGGATTTCCCCGATCTTGGGGAGTACAAGGATAAGAACTACGGATTCCGCCTCGGAGGACCGATCAAAAAGGACAAGGTCTTCTACTTCGTCAACGCGGATTTTTCTCGCCGGGACAAGCCGACCGGCTGGTCGATCGATGGTTCCAGCGGACGGGCTTTTGCGAACGGGACCCTGACGGCGGACGCCGAGCGTTTCCGCTCCATCATGGCCGGGTACGGCCTCGATATCGGAAGCTCTGATGAATTTACCCGTCAGACGGACAGCGACAAGCTCTTTGCCCGCCTGGATTTCAACCTCAGCGACAGTCATAATCTGACCGTCCGGCACAACTGGGTCAGCGCGGATAACATCAATCTCTATCCCGGCACCAGCACCTATTCCTTCCCGAGTTATGCCTATAACTTTACCAACACGACGAATTCCTCGGTCGTTCAGCTGGATTCGATTTTTGCAGACAGCATGTTCAACCAGGCTCGCGTGACCTACCAGACGATTGAGGATCGGAGGAAGCCGGGATCAATCTTCCCCAGGGTCTCCGTCAGCGACCTCGACGACGACAGCCACGGCTTTGTCGCAGGGGCGGAGCGCTACTCGACTTTCAACTCCCTCGATCAGACCATTATCGAGATCACCGACGACTTTACGGTCCTGGCAGGCGATCATGAACTGGTCTTTGGAACCCACAACGAGATCTTCAAGTTCAAGAACCTCTTCATCGAAAACGGTTACGGCTCCTATGATTTCTATACCCTGGACGATCTCGAGGCCGGTGTCGCCAACCGCTATTTCTATACCTATCCCGCGGATGATCAGCCCTATGACAAGTTCAACGCCTATCAGCTCGGTTTTTATGTCGGAGACAAGTGGCGCGTGGCAGGGAAC
This sequence comes from Thermoanaerobaculales bacterium, assembly GCA_024763555.1. GTDB lineage: Bacteria > Acidobacteriota > Thermoanaerobaculia > Thermoanaerobaculales > Sulfomarinibacteraceae > JANTFG01. Next base: position 7,904 of record JANTFG010000082.1, on the reverse strand, counting down.
CTCAACCTGACATTTGGTTTACGCCTCGATATCCCCAAGTTCCCGGACAAGCCCGAGCGCAACCCGGAAACCGAGGAACTCTTCGGCTATCGCACGGATGCGGCGCCCGACGGGAATGAGTTGTGGTCGCCGCGTTTCGGCTTCAACTGGGACATTACCGGGGAGGGCGAACGCCAGCTCCGGGGCGGGGTGGGAGTCTTCTCAGGTCGGGCGCCCTATGTCTGGATCTCCAATAACTTCGCGCGGAACGGACTCGAGCAGGTTTCCATCAGTGCCTACGGGGATATTCCCTTCAATCCGGACCCCTATAACCAGCCGACGGAAATCCCGGGTGTCAGGACCTCGACCCAGGAGGTCAACCTGGTCGACCCGGATTTCAAGTTTCCTCAGGTGACCCGCTACAACCTGGCCTATGATCATCTGCTCCCCTGGTGGAACATGGTGGCGACGGTCGAGGCCGTGTATGCCGACAGCCAGGAGGAGATCCTCTACAAGAATCTCAACCTGGTGCAGACCGGCACGGCTTTTGATGGTCGTCCCTATTACGAGCAGGTCAGTGATAAGTACTCAGGCGCCTATTTCCTGACGAATACCTCGGGTGGTCATCAGAAGAACCTCTCCTTCAAACTGGAGAAACCCTACAGCAATGGTTTCTGGGGCTATATCTCCTACGCCTGGGGCGAGTCCAGGGTGGTCAACGAGGGAACTTCTTCACGAGCGGTTTCCAACTGGCGTTACATGGAGACGGCGGACCCCAACAATATGACCCTTTCGCGCTCGGACTACGAGGTCAAGCACCGTTATAACGCTTCGATTTCTTATAAGTTCAACCGGAAGAGCGACTGGTCGACAAACGTATCGCTCTTTTTCAACCATCAGTCCGGAAGACCCTTCTCCGTTCTTACCTACTCCTCGGGTTATAGCTACAATGGTGACGACTATCGTTATAACGATCTCTTCTACGTCCCAACGGGCCCGGATCAGGTCATCATCCAGGGCGGAACCTGGGATCAGCTGGAGGAATTCCTGCACAAGACCGGGCTTGACAAGTACCGGGGACGCATCGCGCCACGTAACGCCAGCTTCGGCCCCTGGCGGACCAACCTGGATCTCAAGATCGCTCAGAATATCCCCGTCAGCTACGGGCATCTGGAACTCAGCCTGAACATCGCCAATTTGCTCAATCTGATCGATTCCAAGGCCGGCCATGTCAAGTACGTTCCCTACGGAAACGTCCAGGCCGTCAGGTATGCGGGAGAGGATCAGGACACGGGCCTGCCGATCTATCAGCTCCGCTATGCGGTTTCCAGGCCGGATGAATATCCGCTGTTTGAGACCGACCAGATCCGTTCCCGCTGGCGGGCGAAACTGGGTCTGCGCTGGAGCTTCTAGCCTCAGCACGATCGAAAATATAAGACGCCCCGAAAAGGGGCGTCTTTTTTTGAATCCGGTCCGGATGATCACCGAACTTCAGATCGGTCCTCCGGCTGAGCATCAGGCGCCGAGGTGGCGCCTGGGGCTGCGGGGGCCGAGGTAGACGATCTCGCCTCCCACCATGGTCAAATCGATGGCGGAACGAAAAACCTCCTCAGGCGTTGCCGATAAAGGATCAACTTCCCAGACAACGAGATCCGCCAGCTTGCCCGCTTCAAGGCTGCCGAGGCTGCCCTCCTGGTGAAGGGCGTAGGCCGCGTTGAAGGTGTGGGCCCGGATGGCCTCGGCCGCGGTCAGTATCTGATCCGCGCCCATGACCTGATCCGACATGGTGACCCGGGTCATGGCGCCGTAGATCGTGGCTCTCGGCTCGTACCACAGGGTTGTCGGTGTGTCGGAACCGAGGGAAACCGTCACCCCGTGATCCATCCACTCCCGTGTCATGATGATCCGGTTGATCTGATCCTCGGAGAAGATCCCGGCATAGAGGTCGCCTGCGAGGCGGAGAAACTGGGGTTGGGTACTGACGATGACTCCGAGATCCCGCATCCTCGAGGTGGCGGCCTGCGTGCTGATGACGCCGTGTTCGATGCGGTGCCGCGGGTCGGAGCGCGGTGAGACATTCATGGCGTTTTCAAAGGCGTCCAGGGCCAGATCCATGGCCGCGTCGCCGCCGCAGTGGACACAGATCTGCAGCCCGGTCTCGTGGAGGGTGAGCACGGTGTCCTTGAAAGTTTGAGCCTCCCAGGTGGACATGTCCCAGGTCTCACCGTCGTGGGGCTCGTGGGTGTAAAAGGTCGGCCCCTGACCGTCGATGAGGAACTTGAAGCCCCCCATCCGCGTGTAGTCGTTCGTGATCGAGGAAATTCCCAGTGCCCGCTCCAGGTCATTGGGCCATTCCAGGGTGTAGAAGAGCCCCTGTCGCTGGAGAACACGCGCCTGGGTGGTCAGTTGCTGGTAGACCTGGATGGCGTCCGGGTCCCGGATATTGTTATCGTGAAACCCCGTCAGCCCGGCCGCAGCGAAGAGGGGCTGGGCGTAGAGGATACTGGCCCTGATATCCTCGCTTCCGTAGGCGGGAATCAGCCGCCGAACAAGGTCCATGGCGCGGTGGTTGTAGAGAAGCCCCGTCGGCTCTCCGGAGTTGTCTTTCTCAATAATACCGCCCGTTGGATCCGGTGTCGCCGAGCTGATCCCGGCCATCTCGAGGGCGCGGGAGTTGACGGTGGCCCAGTGCCCGCCCTGGTGCATGACGAAAACGGGATTGTCGGGACTGACGGCATCAAGATCGTATTTATCCGGCCAGCGGCCGTCGCTGAAGATGAGGTAATAGCCGTTGACCCACTCGTTTTCCTCAAGTTCGGAGACGACGGCTGAGAGGGCGTCCTGGAACTCGGCTATGGTTGTGACCTCCGGTGGAATGAAGGCCAGCCAGTAGTTTCCCATCATGCCCATGAACTGGTAGTGGCAGTGGGTATCGATGAACCCGGGAGTCACGGTCCGGCCCTTCAGGTCCACAACGATCGTCTCGTTGTCCGCCAGGGCCTGGATTTGAGCTGTCGTGCCGAGCTGCTGGATTTTCCCATCCCGGACGGCCAGAGCCTGGGCTGTGGAGCTCAGGGGGTCCATGGTGGCAATCGTGCCGTTGATGAGTACGGTGTCGGGCGTCCGGCCTCCGAGCTTGATTGACCCGGCACCGTGGCGGATATCCAGGGCGAAGAGGTCTTTGAGGGAAGATGAGAGTAAGGCTGCGCCCCCGGCGGCCCGGACGGAGTAGCGCAGAAACTCGGCACGGGTCATTCTGTGTCTGTCTCGCATGGCTGCCTCCCTATTCTGAAACCCATGCCGCCGTCCAGCTTCGGGTGGCGGATCCGTTGCAGGATGACCAGGACCCCGCGCCATTACTGACGGTGTCGGAAAGGGATCCGGTAAATACTCCTTCAGAATCCAGAGTGCCTGAGAGCGTCCACTGGATGTCAAAGATCGGAATTCCGCCGTCGTTGTAGGTCTGACTGACCATCATCTCAAAGGACCCGTCCGAGCCCAGCACCGCCGCGCCTCCTTCGGCCCTCAGGAAATCGACGGTGAATTCGTACTGGTCGCAGCTGATGCCGGTGGTTCCCGAGAAGCTCGTGACGCCCTCATCGCTGAGATTCAGCTGAAGCCCGCCATCCATTCGCGTGTCGTCGGGCGTGTTCACGGTTCCGGCAAATACCCCGGAGGTATGAGCCGTAGCTGAGGGCGTTGTCACCATCTCAATGGTCGAGGGATCCCCGGTTCGGCTGTCGATTCTCGATGCGAAGGCCAGGACCTGTCCTGGGCCTGAGCCGACGCTGATGTGAACCCTGAGGTTGGAGCCTGAGATCCCCAGAGATCCGAGTGAGATCTGGCCGACCCCGTAGCCGCCGAAATCGAAGCTCCGGCTCCCGATGAGAGTTCCTGCACTGTTATAGATTTCGGTATTGACGGAGGCACTCTGCCCGGTTATCTCGACGAAGCCGAAGTTCGTCCGCCAGGTCCCGCCGGAATCCTGCGCGAGACCGAGGAGCTCAGTCGTTTCCCCCTGCCCCAGGGCCAGGCTTGTGGGGAATGCCCCGAAGAACTGGCCGGCCGTTCCCGAGCCGAGATTCGTCTGCACGTTCGCGTCATAAATCCGGCTGGTGGCCACGATCGTCCGGTCGCTGCTCAGTCGAAGCGCTCCGAACTTCCCATCCAGGCTGAAGAGAGACTCCATAACATCGGTCAGTTCCAGGGCCTGCCCGGCGAGAACCGAGATCTGGGCCGTGACGGGGCTGGAATTCTCGGTTTTTCTCTCGAGGAAAGAAAGCGTCACCGAGGCTGCATTCGAATCATCCGTATTGAAGATCCAGATGTCCGTACGCCACTGGGAACAGATACCGCCGGGGCAGGCGCCCTGACCCCTGCCGACGGACGGAAAGAAGAGCTCAGTACCCGGGCTGATGGCCCAGGCCTGCGCGATTCCCATCAGTAAAACCAGCACGAAAGACCACCATGTTGACTTTTTCATCTCTCCTCCTCCCGTTCTCCCGGTCAAGGCGGGTCTGGTGCACCCGCAGCTGAAAAAATTCTCGAACACGAAAAAGGAAAGTCGGTCCGAGATAGATTTTCCGCATCATGTCCTCCTTCAAAGATAGGCTCGAGCCCGGCCGCTGTCAAATGGGCCTTCATTCCTCTGACGTCAGGGATGCCTTCGTGTTGACAGCCGGACATCAAGAGTTGGATCCCGGAGACGAGTTTTCCCTTTTCCGCCTCAGAGAATGACCGATCTCGACGGGAGAAATCAGAGCCGTCAACGAAAAGCAGAAAAGACCGGGTTCAGGAAGCTGACTTGGGCAGGCTGAGCAGGAAACGGGCGCCGGAACTGTACTCACGATCAACGGAGATGCCGCCCCCCGAGGCCTCGAGGAGACGGGCGACGATCGAAAGACCGAGGCCGACACCCTCTGCCCTGGTCGTGAAGAAGGGATCGAAGATCCTGCGGGCGTCTTCAGCAGAGATCCCGGGGCCGTCGTCCTCGAAGAAGAGACGGATGGACTCCGGTTTTTCCTCCTCGAGGCCGATGCGGATGCCGCCCCCCTGAGACATGGCGTCCCGGGCATTGAGGAGGAGATTGAGAAAAACCTGGTGAAGATGATCGCCGGCCATGGCCACTCTGAAATCCAGGGCATCCTCACCTACGCTGATGCGGAGCTGCGCTTCATCGACCTCGTGGCGCAACACCGAGATACTCCCGCCGAGAATTTCTGCGAGATTGCAATTCTCGGCGAGGGCGGGCGTTTCGCGGATTTCGGCCCGGGCGAATAGCAGGAACTCCGTCAGGACACGGTTGAGTCGCTCGCTTTCCTCGATGATGATCTCCAGGAGTTCGGTCGAATCCTCCGGAGGGCTTTTCTCCCCGCGCCTGCAGCGATCCCGAAGGAGTTCCGCCGAGGTCTTGATCGAGGACAGAGGGTTGCGGATCTCGTGGGCCAGACCGCCGCTCATCGTCCCCAGCGCAGCCAGACTCTCGGAGCGCCGGAGTTCCTCTTCCATCTCGAAGAGACGCGTGGTCTTCGCCCGCAAAGCTTCGTGGGCCTTACGGCGCTCCCGGCCGGCAATCTGCTCCGCCAGGAGGGCTCGACGGGCCCGAGAGGACATCCAGCCGGTGATCCCGCCGATGACGTAGTACATCATGATCTCGATGAGACGGAAAATGGAGGTATAGGGTGCATCCCAGCCGTGCAGGGCGTGGGGAAGAAAGACGATGGTGACACCGAGGGCCGCCAGCAGGCCTCCCCGTGTACCGAACCAGAGTCCGCCGAGGACGATCGGGATGTAATAGGCGCGCAGGAGGATGTCGTGGACTGCTCCGAGCCCGGTATCGATTCCGTAATGCAGGGCCGTGATCGTGATAATCAGTAATCCGATGACGAGCACCCGGGGAATCCAGTCCCCGCGCTGTGATTGCCGGACGATCGGTCTATCCTTCATCGTCCCGGCTCCGACCGTGTTTCGGAATGATCCCGAACTTCTGAAGTCGGTAGGAAAAAGCCTGCCGCGGAAGACCGAGCAGTCCGGCGCCCCGGCTCTGGTTGTGCCCGGATTTCTCCCAGGCCGCCTCCAGCAGGGAACGCTCGAGATCCTCGAAGACCAGGCCATTCTCCGGCAGCTCGATGGCCCCGAAATCGATGTTCCGGGCCATCGTCGGACCCGCCGCCTCAGGCTGCATTCCCGGTAGATCGGCTCCAATGGACGAGATCCCGGGGTTGAGTGCGCAGACGCGCATGATGAGATTCTCCAGTTCGCGGACGTTTCCCGGCCAGCTGCGGGTTTTCAGCTCCGCCAGGCTTTCCTCCTTGACGAGAATATCCCCGGAACCATGACGCTGGAGAAAGTGCCGAACGAGCAAGGGGGTATCCTCCAGGTGATCCCTCAGGGGCGGCGCTTCGATCGGGATGACCGCCAGACGGTAGTAGAGATCCTGTCGGAAGGCGCCCTCCTCGATTTTCACCGCAAGGTCCTGGTGGGTCGCCGAGATGATCCGGACGTCGACCGGGCGTGGTCGGCTGTCTCCCAGACGTTCGATCTCGCCCTCCTGGAGAGCGCGGAGCAACTTTGCCTGAAGGCCGAGGGGCATATCCCCGATCTCATCGAGGAAGAGCGTTCCCCCGTCGGCGGCCTCGAATTTCCCTTCATGGTCCGCATCAGCCCCGGTGAAGGCGCCCTTCCGGTGGCCGAAGAGGAGGGACTCCAACAGCTCTCCCGGGACGGCCGCACAGTTGAGGACGACGAAGGCGCCGCCTTCGGCACGGGGACCGTCGAAGTGGAGGGCCCGCGCAATGAGTTCCTTGCCTGTCCCGGACTCGCCGGAGATCAGGACGGGGGCGTCGGAGAGGGCCAGGCGTGAGATCGTCTCCCGCAGCTCCCGCATGACCGCGGAATCACCGATGAGGCGGTCGACTTCGCGCCGACCTTCGGTGATTTCGCGCAGCATCCGGTTTTCCCGGCTGAGACGGGAGAATTCCGCGGCCCTCTGAATGGCCAGCTCCATCTCCGCCCGGTTAATGGGCTTGGTCAGGTAGTTGAAGGCGCCGGCCCGCATGGCTTTAACGGCACTCTCGATCGAGGCATAGGCGGTGAGGATGATCACCGGGATGCCGGAATTTCTCTTCCTGAGTTCGGAAAGGAAATCCATCCCGTCCATTACGGGCATATTGAGGTCGCAGAGAATGACCTCAGGCTCTTCCTCTTCCAGCGCGCGAAGGCCTTCAGCCCCGTTTCCAGCCGCACGGACATCAAAGCCCGCTTCCTTCAGGGAAAGCGACGTGACCCTCCGGAAATTCTTCTCGTCATCGATCAGGAGGATCCGGGTCGGCGGCTGCTTCTTCATATCATCAATTTAGCACGGAGGATTGCAAAAGCCTGAGGTGAACGTCGACTTCCCGGGCTGACCCAAGCGCCACCCGGAAGCACCCTGTCGATGCCGGAGCCGCAATCCGGAGCCGGGTCCGGCGACCGGAGTCGATTCCGCAGCTGGGTGCCGCGACCGAAACGCGAAACTGAACCGGCAGAGTCGAACTCGAAGTGGCCGGGACATCCCACGATCGCTTAGGTTTCTGCCACGATCTCCCTGCTCCGACTCGGGATACCTAGGTTGTACCCGGCACACGCATTCCGCTCAGAGACCCACGGCCTCCCCGGCTCCGGCCACGGATCTGCGGCTCCGGCTCCTGATCCTGCTCCGGTTGCGGTCTCGCTCGAATCGGGGAAGAATCGACTCCGCCCGGGACTCTTCTTATTCCCCCTTCCAGACCGGGATCCGTCCGGGCGTGTAGGGTGCGCCCGCCTTCTCCAGCTGCTCTTCGAGGCCGTGGACGAGGGCGTCGGTCTCTTTGAGATCTTCGAGGCTTGTGCCGAAGTCTTCATGCGCTTCCCGGTAGGCCCTCTCATAGGTACCGGTGGGCCCGGAA
>JANTFG010000081.1 GCA_024763555.1 Thermoanaerobaculales bacterium | reverse complement strand
GCCATCATACTCTATCCGGGAAAACCCCGCCCTCCCACGCTTGCTCCACGGCGCTGCTCCCCGTACACTCCCCGGATGAAAACGCCGATCGGCCTCCGGGTAGACGTCGACACCTATCGCGGGACCCGCCTCGGCGTACCCGAACTCTGCCGAATCATGAAAAAGCACTCCATCACGGCCAGCTTTTTCTTTTCCGTTGGCCCCGACAACATGGGACGACATCTCTGGCGCCTTCTCAAACCGGCTTTCCTGATCAAGATGCTGCGCTCTGATGCCGCATCGCTCTACGGATGGGACATCCTGCTGCGGGGCACCTTCTGGCCCGGACCCCTGATTGGAGAAAAGCTCGGTTCCATCCTTCAGGATTGTGCGGCGGTCGGCCACGAGATCGGGCTCCATGCATGGGACCATCACGCATGGCAACACCGTATCGAGCAGGCCGATCCGGCCGAGATCAGGAATACCCTTCGGAGGGGCATGGAGCTTTTTGAAAAACTCGGGATCCAGGCCGTGACCACGGCCTCGCCGGCATGGCGATCAACGGATGAGGTCCTCCGTGTCAAGGCGGAGGACTACCCGGAACTCCTCTATAACTCGGACTGCCGTGGCGAGGGAGTCTTTCTTCCGGATATTGACGGGCAGGTCCTCCCCCAACCCCAGGTTCCGGTCAACCTGCCGACCTACGACGAGGTCGTGGGCCGCGGGGGCATCACAGCTGAAAACTACAATGAATACCTGCTCTCCCGGCTTCGACCGGGAGCCTACAATGTGCTGACCATCCATGCGGAAGTTGAAGGGATCGTCGCGTCGGGGCTCTTCGAAGACTTCATCCGGAGTGCAAATTCCGCCGGATTCGAATTCCTTCCTCTCTCGGCCCTGATCCCGGAGGATCGGGGCGCCCTGCCCATCGCCCGCGTCAAGGCGAAGGAGATCGAAGGGCGGGAGGGATGGATCTCGCTTCGAGCCAAATAGCCGGAGCGGGAGCGCGAGCAGGAGCAGGAACCGGTGCCGGAGCCGGTGCGTTCGTGGGATGTTCCAAGTTCTTCGAGTGCGGGCATACCGCGTGAGCTTCGCGTTTCGGGCATCAGGGTCGGCTCCGGAATCGGTTGCGGTTGGCGGCTCCGGACCCGCGGCCTGTCGGACAAAAGAGATCACCGGCGAGCGAGGTATTCCCTGTCTGATCGAGTCCCAGGAGAATTCGAAGCACTGAAAACAATGACCTGGGGCCCCCACCCTCCCGAAAACCCTGCTCTCAGTTCGCTTCTCCGGCCTTCGGATAGCCGGGTCCCCGGCGAACGGAGACTAAGAACTCAGGAAGGTCCTGATTCCCAGCCTCGGGGCGAAGAGGCTCGGTAAGGTGAGAATTCTTCGGAGGCTTCGATCATTCCGAGGATTCCGGGTCTTCATTCGTTGGTTTCGTCTTCCGACTCGCCCCGGATGGAGTTTTTGCGAAGGACACGGGTTCGGCAGACTCGCCTGAGCGCGGTCCGCGGGAACGAGAGACAAGTGAAGGAATCGAGCGACGCGGGGCGAAGCTCTGTCCTGATGCAGGGCTTCGGGGCGAAGAGGCTTAGTGAGGCCGGATTTCTTCGGAGGCGGAGCCGATCATTTCGGGGATCCCCGGGGGGGGCATTCGTCGGTCTTGTCGCCCGAATCGCCCCGGATGGAGTTTTTGCGGGGGACAACAATCGAATTTGGTGATAAACTGAAACTATGGATCAATTTGAGAGAATCGTGGTTCGTCCGGAGGTCATGCTGGGGCAGCCCTGCATCAGGGATACACGTCTCCCCGTATATGTCATCCTGGATGCGGTAGCGAGTGGGAGTTCTTCTGAGGTTCTCATGGAGGAGTTCCCGTTCCTTGAGAATGAAGACATCAGCGCCGCTCTCCGCTATGCCGCACGCCTGACCGAGATCGGAATCGAGGTTGCGTGAGTGAGGTTTCTGGTTGATGAAAATCTGCCGCGGAGTATTGTCACAATCGCTCTTCAAAGAGAACATCATGCCATCTGGGTTGGGATATTCTCCATGGTGTTGCAGACTCCATCATCATGGAACGCCTGCTGAATTCGGGCGAGATCCTCGTTACCCGAGACATTCGTTTTGCCAATATGATCGGAGCTTTCATGGCGACAACCTCAACATTAGGGGGAGTCATCCTTATTCGAGAGCAGGATATAGTTTTGATAAAGAAACTCTGGAGAAGCTTTCTGGAAGATCCCGACAACATCATGGGCATGATTGTCCTGACGAAAAGAGGGACTCGTCGACGCAGTTTTCAATAGTTCCTGCCTTATTGTTCGGCCGGCCCCATACCAGCCGAAAGACAGCTGAGACCGGCTGAGTGTTGAAGCCCTGGCCCGCTCTCTGCGATCTCCGCGACCCCCGCGTGAAAAATGCCTTCTGCCTTCTCTGCCCCCTCTTTGCGATCTTTGCGGACTTTGCGTGAAAATGTCCTTTCTTCTCTGGGTGGGTGGCTTGTTCTGGGGTCGTCGGTCCTTCTATCCTCTCACGAAGAGAGAGGACCGCTGATTGATGTCTTCGCTGGAGGAGAGCTTGTTCTCCGACAGTGGAGCTCCTCTCAGCTCTGACTGCGAAGCAGGCTCAGGACCGACTATCCGCCCTCGGCGTGCTCCGCGACCTCGGCGTGAATATTGTGTTCTGCCTTCATGTCCCGGGCGGACGGGGGCCCTTGCGATCTTGGCGGTCTTTGCGTGAAAATGTGTTCATACCTTCGGGAGGGAGGGAGGCACTGCGTCCTCCGCATACTCTTCGAGAAACTGTGTTTATGCCTTCCGCGGGCCGGACTCGACTCGGACAATCGTATGGATGCCACCGCGGAGGCGGTAATCCAGAATGACCTCCATCCACCGGGGGCGGCAACATTCGACGAGATCCACCAGAAGGCGGTTGGCCGCGTGTTCCTGGTAGATCCCGACCTGCCTATAACCGATGAGGTAGTACTTCAGCGACTTCAACTCGATACAGCGGTCCGAGGGGACATAGTTGACTCTTAACTCCCCGTAGTCCGGCAGGCCGGAGAATGGGCAGACACAGCTCCACTCATCGGTTCGGATTTCGACCACGGCCTCCCGCTCGGGATACTCGTAGGGAAAAGTCTCCAGAATTTCCGGCTTCAGAGCCTCCGTGCCGAGAAAATCAAAAGTCTTTCCTTCTGCCTGAACCATCTTCGCCTCCGTTTTTCAGCCACCTGCCACAGCTTTGAGGTAGGATACTCTCATGGAGAAACTCCGCCGCCGAGCCGTCTTCCGAACAACGCTTGCCGGTGCGGCCGTGATGATCATCGGAACCATCGGCTACATGATCATCGAGAAGCTCAGCTTTCTCAACGCCCTCTACATGACGACCATCACCGTGACGACCATCGGCTTCAAGGAGATTGTACCTCTCTCGGGCCCGGGTCGCATCTTCACGATTTTCATGGCCTTCGCCGGGATTGGGACGATCTTCCTCGCCGGGACCGAGATCGCCCGTACCGTCGTCGATACCAATATCCGCCGGATCATCGGAAAACGCAGGGAGAGCAGCATGATCAGACTCCTTGAAAAACACATCATCGTCTGTGGCCACGGGCGCATCGGACAGGCCGTCACCGACTATCTCAAAAAGGCCGGGGCTCCCTTCGTGGTCATCGACTCGGATCCCGAGATCTGCGGAATACTGAAGGAAAGCGGTATCCCTTTCGTCCAGGGTGACTCAACCCGGGAGGAGAGCCTCCGGGAAGCCGGCGTTGAGCGCGCACGGACTTTCCTTGCCTGCCTCGGGAACGACGCTGAAGATGTTTTCGCCATTCTCCTGGCCCGCCAGCTCAACCCTTCACTCCGGATCATCGCCGTGGCCCGAGAAGAAGAGTCCATCGAACGCCTGCGCCTCGCAGGCGCCCAGACGATCATCAATCCTTACCAGCTCGGCGGCGCCCGCCTTGCCCTCTCCGCCACCAAGCCCGCCGTCATGGAGTTTATCGACGCCTCGCTCCTCGGGGGAAGCCTCGATCTCGAACTGGCCGAGATCCGTATTGAAGAGGGCTCTGAACTCTGTAACCGGAGCCTCGCCGACGCGAGGGTTCGCAGCGAGTACGGCATCATCGTCGTCGCTCTCAAGAAGAATGAGGACACGATCTTCAATCCTCATTCCGGGGTACTGATCGAACGGGACGACATCCTCATTGCCCTGGGTCCCCCGACGGCCCTGGGCAAGGCCGCCCATGCGGCGAGAAAAAGTTGAGCCACCCTGCTGCCCACGAAGAGGCGCCTCCGCGATTGAGTTGAGACATCTCGGAACCTCCAGACCGGCAACCTTACCTATGGTTCCGATCGCCGAATGAAGACGGAAAAGTGGACGTCTCCATCAGCATCTCCGATCTGGCCCCATCGAATGTAACCGGTGTCCACAATGTGTTTGAGCTTAGGAAAATTCTCAATCGGATAGGACCTCCAGCCAAAATACCCCCACGGTGAGGTGTCGATGATAAACCTGGGGCGGCTCCGCTGAAGGTCGGACACGAGGTGATCCATCGCACCGGGAACAGGCCGAGCAAGAACCTCTTTCCCAACATTCGAACCCGTGATGAAGGTGCAGAAGGTATACCGTGACGCCGGAGATCGCCTCGCGAGAACGTAGGGATGCGGATAGAAACCCCAGACGAAGATCCGGTCTTCCGGAGCGCTGTATTCTCCGATGAGATGGCACAGGGCTACAGTTGGAGCATCAACAACCCATCGTTCTTGTTGCTCGAGCCGTTCAGGGAGGAGACTGGCCAATCGAATCACGAGACCGATAAGGACAACCAAGACTGCGGCCCTGCGAACACCAAGCAGGATCTGATTCCTCCAGCCCTCATGATGTTGTCTGATAGCAGAGTCAAGCGCAGCGTACGCTATGCCGGTCAAAATACAAAACGGAGCGAGGACCTGAATGAAGTAGTGCCCGAATATGCGGCCGGAAAGGGTCATCCCTGCAACCGCGGCAACAGCCCAAATTAGACAGAAGATCCGGGAAGAAACTATGGATTCACCGGATCTGATTCTTCGTCTCATCTGGACAATGACGACAAATCCACCGATGATGGCGAAAACTCCAAGGCCAGCCGCACCGGCAGCCAAACGGACAATGTCAACCAGCACCCCGATACGGTCAAGAATTGAAATCTTCCCGACGTAGTAGCTGGTGTTGTAGCTCCAGAAACCGAACAAGAAATCTCTCCACGCCCCGGTCCACCGAAAGAAGAGAACAACACTGGCGACTGTTATGCTGAAACCCGCTCCAACCATCAGGTAGGGGGGCACCAGCTTCCTAAATCCCTCGCGGTTCCCGCTTGACACCTGGTGAATCGCCAGCAATGCCGCAAAGGTAGCGACACCAATGCACTCGAATGCTGCCGTCTGCTTCGAAAGGAAGGCCAAGCCAAAGAAAATACCGGCTCCGAAGGCCATCCAGACATTCCTCCCCATTGAGATCACAAACAGCGATCCCAAGAGAACAAAGAACGCCAGAAGCCATTCGACGTTGAAGGCGAAAAGATCGCTGGCGGGGAAAGCAGCAGAAGCCTGGATCGCGAAGAGGAAGGCTGCACAACTACCAGCGATTTGGCCCGCGGTCTTCCTTGCCACCATCCAGACCAACAACGTGCTTCCCACGACAACCAGTAGAAGAAGAATCCTGAGAGCCAGCATATTGTATCGTCCGGCAATAAAAAAAACAACGGCATACACATAGGGCGTAAGTGGCCCACGGTGATCCACGGCATCCTTATAGTACACACCCCCGGACACTAATATATCGGCCGCCGCTGCCATATTCGCTTCATCAATATTCCACAGGGTGACTGGTAAGGACGGCAATCTCAGCAAAACTGCGAGGATCAAGGTGAACCACAGCAGATTGCGGGAACCTCTGTTCCTGAGACAATGCCGCGGGTCCTGGGAATCTCTCACACTCCGATGTTAGCGCAGGCTGGCGGGCTAGACAAAGCCAAAGGGCTTCGTGTCCCGCCAGTGGGGAAACGCAACATCACTGGAGGCCTTCGCGAAAACCCCGACCACCCAAAGCGGCCTTCAGCCCCTGAATGGATGGTCGGATTCCTCTCGTTGGCTGGTCTCCGTGTTTTCATGGCAATCCCAGGCTCTTCAAACCGGTTCCAAACACCTTCAGGATTGGGGAGAACCGTCGGGGGGCCCTTCCCCCCTAGAGTCGAGGGACATCCTCCTTCACTGCTCCCTTCGGGGACCCTGGGCGAACATCCCCGCTCCTTCAAGGATCTCCGCCCGGAGCCCCCGATGCCGGGGGTAACGCAGCATCATCTTCATCCTCAGGCAGAAGGAGATCAGCCTCAGCCTCTGCGGATGATGCAGAGAAGCATAGCGCAGGAGGTTGACATGAAAAATCCTCAGAAAATCCCATTGATCCAGGCTGGACAATGAAGCTCCCCCGTGGTGGACAAGCTCGACTTCCGGCAGCAGCACAAAGCCCCTCTCCGACCCGCCCTGATCACAGAATCTCCTGAGGCGGAGACAGAAATCGACATCCTCCCACCACGCCGGGAAAAAACGCTCGTCAAAACCACCAAGACGGTCCCAGACCTCCCTCCGGAGAAGCCAGGCGGCGGCAGCAGGCTGGGGAATCTCCGTCGATCCGGCCTCTGGAAGCGCCGAGAACGGCCGCCCGGATCTACCCATGCAGAGATCGCGCACACGCGGCAGCCTCCGCAGCTGCCAGGAAGTCTGAGCCTTCCCCTCCGGCGATACCAAACGAGGAACAACCCCGGCAGCCTCGACCTCCTCGAGTCCCCGGAGCATACGGCCGAGATTCCCCGCCGGCACGATGGTATCGGGATTCAGCAGGACCACGAAAGGGCTCTCGGACAGCGATACGCCTCGATTGGCCGCGGCGGCGAAGCCCAGGTTCCGATCCAGTTGGAGCACTCGAATGGAGGGGAAGTCTCGTGCCAGAATTTCAGCGCCCCCGTCCCCGGAACCCGAGTCCACCAGGATCATCTCAGCCGGTCGCTCTCCCCGGGAATTCAGCAGGCTCTCCAGACACTCCCGGAGTTCCGGTCCGTTCTTCCAGCGGACGATGATCACAGCTACGGGAATCTCAGCTCCCACCCATCGCCTCCCTTCCCCGGCTTCGACCGAAAGCTCTCCTCAGCGCTCGAACCACTCTCATCGCCGCCCCCCGCCTTTTCTCCGGGAAAGAAGAAGCAGGCTCCGAAGAGCGGCCGGCATGAGCGCCTCCCTGCGGCAGGCCGGCAGCTCCGGCAGAATCTGGAGAAGCGTCTCCATCAGTCGCGACCACCTCCAGTGCTCCCGGGCCTCCTCCAGGGCCTGGCGACAGCGCATCTGGTGACGCTCGGAGAGCAGAAGATCCAGCGCCGCGGCGGTCGAGGCAATGTCTCCCGGCCTCGTGACCGCGCCCCAAGCTCCGGCCCGAACAAGCTCGGCCACTTCGCCGCCCTCGGACAGCAGCAGGGGCACACCGGCCCAGACTCCGTCCATGGCCCGGATCCTGAAACTCAACCTGGCCTCCTCCCCCTCATGATGGAGCACCGCCAGGATCGAGGCTCGATTGAGCAGGGCCGAACGTCGGGCGTAGGGATACCAGGTCTCGAGGCCGATGAGCTCTGGAGGCCGAAGATGATGCCTCGCCATCGCCGACTTGAGTTCATCCGGACCGAAAGAGCTTCTCGAAGCGCCTGGGCGCACTCCAATGGGCACGACGAGACTGAGTTTCCTCCGTCCAAGGCGGGCCCGAGCAGCGAGCAGGGTCTCAAGATCCAGCCACGGCCATACACCGCCCCACCACAGGATGACGGCATGATCCGGCGGCAAACCGGGAAGTTCCGCGACCTCATCACCGGCCTCCTCTTCGGGGATGCCGAAGGGAAGATCCAGAACCGGCAGTTCCGCACGCCTCCTGCCCAAGTGCTTCTGCCACCACCTTCGCTGGGCCTTTCCGGCGACCAGCAAGGCGTCGGCTCGCGCGAGAGCCAGGGGAATCCTGACGGCCGCCCGGAGCCTGCGCCGGATTACTTCTTCATTCTGCGGCATCGCATCGAGTTCCGCCGGAAGCGGCGTCACACCGTCAATAATGAGGCGCCGGGTGAAGTTCATGAAGTCGCGGGGCCTGAGCGACCAGGGCGGCGTCAGGAGGACATCTCCCCAACCGCCCTCACCCCACTCGACGATTTTCGGCCCCTCGCCCGGGGCCGACGAACCGGGCGCCGCCTCGATCCGGGTCTCAAAGCCGGAGAGTTCCAGCACCCGACCCATCTCCCAGGCCCGTAAGGCGGAACCCGCCATACTGCTCCCAAGGCGATCATCCGTCCGGATCAGAATTCTCACGGCCGAAAATCCTCCAGCCTCCGGAGCCGGACTCCGGGGCTCGGGCGCAGGAAGGAACGAAGGAGAATCCAGGGCAGGCAAATGGCCACGACAGGCGCCACGAAAAATGCAAGGGCATTCTCGCGGCCCAGGCTGCGGATGGCGCGGAGTTCTCCCCTGAGCAGCCGGGGCGCAGCTCGCAGCAGGGCGGAGGCACGGAAATTCGAGGCCAACACACGCCAGCGGTTGGAGAGGACCCACCAGGGATGCCGCCAGCGAAGTCTCTTTCCCGTATACGATCCCCGGTGACGACAGATCGCGCCGGGCTGAAGCAGGGCCGTCCACCCGAGGCGGGCAAGACGGAGGGCGAGATCAACGTCCTCATGATAGGAATCAAAACTCTGATCGAGAAGGACGCCGTCGTTGAGGCGCACCTCATCGAGGGCCTCCCGACGGTAGAGGGCTGCCGTCGCTGAAACCCCCGGAATCCTCCGAAGCCCGGAGACCGGCTCTCGGAAATCCTCTCCGCGATCCAGCTGAACGGGCAGTCCGAAGGCATCCAGGCCAAGACCTGAGCCGTCGATCTTCTCATCCTGCCCCCGGAGAACAATCCCCTGCACGGTGGCACACTCCTTCTCCTGATCAAGAACCCGAACGAGGGCTTCCAGCCAGTCGCTCTCCGGGAAGGCATCGTCGTTGAGAAGAGCTACGGCCTCGATCTCCTCTCCCAGGGCTTCGATTCCCCGGTTGACCGCCGAGGCAAAACCCAGGCGCTTCTTCGAGTGCAGCAGGCGAATACCCTCGGGCAGCTCCGGCCCTTCTTCAGAAGCCGAGGAGACGACGATGATCTCATCCGGGGCGAGTTCCTGATCCTCCACGGCGTCAAGACAGGAACTGAGGCTGGGGCCGCCCAGGGTGGGGATGATGAAGGCCGTCCGCATCCGGCGAGTATAGCCGGAGTCAGGAGGCATATCATCCCGCAGTCGTCGGGGGAAAGAGCAGGCGGATCCTCAAGCCCTGCCGGCCGTTCTCCGCATGAACACTGCCGTGGCTTCGCGCCATCACCTGCTGCACCAGGGCGAGGCCCAAGCCGGTTCCACTCCGCGTCGAGGAAAAACGCGGCGAAAAGAGATCATCCAGGTTTTCCGTCGGGACACCGCCCCCGCTGTCCTCCAGCTCAAGAAAAACACCCTCGGCCTCCACGCGGCTTCGAAAGGCAATCCAGCCCTCATTTTCTCCGATCGCCGTCAGGGAGTTGAGAATCAGCGTATTCAGCGCTCTCCTCATCCACTCGGGATCGGTTTCAATCAGAATCTCTTCCTGCGTCGGCACCTCAATCAGGAGGCGAATCCCACGTCGCTGGACGATCTCCATTTCCCCGATAATCTCCTTCACAAGCCCGGAAAGTCTGATCTTCTCGGGCTTCCACTGCTCCAGCGCCACCAGATTTGAAAAGGCGTTGGCCGATTCCCGAAGCCGCTCCACCTGCCGAAGAAGCGCGGGGCAGGCCTCATCAACCAGCTCCCCGAGATCCTCATTCCCTTCTCTGCGAGCCTCCTCGAGTTCCTGCACCCAGAGGCGGATCGGGGTCAGCGGGTTCTTGACCTCATGGGCGACGATCCTCGCCATCTGGGTCAGCTGTTCCAGTCTCTGAGCGCGTAACATTTCGGTGACGTCCTCGATGACAATCACCCGCCCTTCAGAACCTCCCGGAAGGGGAACCGCGGCGGAGGCGACCCTCCAGCTCTCATCATGGCCGGGACGCGGCCGGAGAAGGCCATCGATATCCTCAGCCTGGAAGACGCGCTCGAGAGCACTGTCCTTTCCGGAACCCCGCAGCTCCTCTGCGCGGGGATTGGCAAAGAGAAGCTCCCGAGAAGCGTCCAGAAGGAAGACCGCCGGCTCCAGGGTCGAGAGCAGAACTCTCAGCATCTCCTCCTGTTCGCGCAGACGCGACTCCCGCTCCTGCACCTTCCTCGCCATTCCCTCGACCGCAGCCAGCACCTCCGCCAGATCAGACTCTCGTGGTTTCGAAAAGGCGACAATTCGCTCGCCATGAAGCAGACGACGAGAAAGGTCCACTAACTCCCTGAGCGAGCTGCCCAGTCCCCTCTCCACGCGTTTCACCAGGGCCAGGGCGAAAAGCGCAGCAATTCCCGCACCGCCAAGCAGCCAGTCGGCTGGAGTCGCAATGCCCTCAATCGTTGAGATCCGGCCGCGACTCATCTCAAGCAGCAGCCGCCTGCCCTCGACCTCGAGTCCACCGCCGACAATGAGGCGCGTGCCCCTCCGACTGACCACCGATTCCTCCCGGCCGAGCATGAAGGCCGTCAGCGCTTCCGCCTCGGGTAACGAGGGCATATCACCCTCATCAATCAGATCCGGCCGCGAGCTCGCCAGCAGATGTGCTCCGTCGAAGATCGAAACCTCCCCGCCCCATCCCGCAGCGAGCCAGCGGGCCAGCTCGTTGTCGATGACGGTACCACCGGCAAAATTCTGCGCCGTATAGCGTGCCGCTCGGAAACTCTCGACGGCGGAACGGCGATCGACATCTCTCTGCTGGGCTGAGAAACGAAGCTGGAGCACCACGGTCAGGACCGCAAGCGGAATCAGGACCGCCAGCCCGATCAAGAGTCGGAGCCTTCCTCCGAAAGTCCCGAGATTCTTCAGGGAAAATCGGGGAAGCCGCAGGCCGGACATCATGACGAGAACCCAGAGCAGCGAAATCATAATCCGCGCGATCCAGCTGGTTGGGGGCGGCCAGTGGACGATCTCCGCAAGCAGCCAGGGACCGACACGCCTGAGCATGGAGGGCATCCTCCGACCCTCGACGATCATCCAGGCTCTCCCCCCGCCCCGGTGGTAGAGCTCCCCCGCCGATGCGGGAGACAGGCCGCGGATCTCGGGATGCAGACTTGCCGCCAGCATCCCGGATCGGGTCAGCACCGCAGACCAGATGGGGGCCTCACCGACCGAATCCATGCTGCGGGCCGGCAGCCAGTCCCTCAGAAGCGACCAAGGCTCCATTGCGGTCCAGTACTCAATCCGTCCTCCGCCGTGTTTCAGCTTCCAGATTCGATCCTGCCGGATCCTGCCCCCGGCCGCCTGGAGTTCTCCCCAGCGGGAAAGTACATTTTCGTCTTCATCACGGAGGAGCAGAAGAGTGCCTCCCACCTTTCGGTCCAGCTGCCATCTTTCAGCCAGGAGGGAACAGATTCCATCGAGATCGCAGGACCTGTCCGAGAGTTCCAGGATACTGTGAAGATCCACAATCTCTCCGACCGGAAGGTCCGGCTCAGCTCCCGGCTTATTTGAGGACAGCAGAAAGACGGGCAGAAAGAGACTGAGCCCAAGGGAGATGAGGACGAGCAGCATCGCCGTCGATATTCGAAGTCCCAGACGAGTTTCCCGGCCCCGAATGGCCGACAGGACCAGCCCCGCTCCGACGATCCATACAAAAGCCGGTCCGAAACCAACAAGATGTTCCGGAAGCCAGGATGCAGCCCCGAAAAAATGAAACTGCAAGACTCCCAGACCGGCGACTGAGATCAGCACCGCCGGGAACTTCTGTTTCTCCCTCAATCCCCTGATCCAGCGACTGAGCGTGATCGCCATGAGCAGGAGTAGGAATCCCGCCGCTTCCCATCGGCCACCGGGCGGCAGCGAGACCAGGGCTACAAGAAGGGCCGCGCTCCCTGCAAGCGGTAACTCGCCCAGGCACAGGAGGCTCAGGATAAGCCAGGGCAGCCACCGGGGAAGCAACTGCCACGGGCCTTCCTCTTCTTCGATCAGGATGGGGATCCGAACCCTCGGGAAGGCGACGGAAGAAACCTCGGTGGAACGCCCCGGCAGATCAGCCAGGCGGATCTTCCATCCGGAGGGTTCCCGCATCCCGAAAAGAGACGAGCCTTCCCGAGGAGAACGCTCGACGATACTGACCCCCCCGATCAGCCGTCCATCCATGGCCAGGGGCTCCCGGAAAACCAGAATCCCCTGCTTCGCACTCCAGCGGATTTCCCGGAGACGCGGTCCGATGGGGCGGAGACCCTCGGGATAGGCCCGCTGATCTCCACCCCAGGCGACGATCCTTCCCCGATCATCGCAGAGATAGGCACTCCTCCCGGGTGAAGCGGCAACGACTCGGTCAAGAAGATGAAAGGGCAGCTTCGGATCGACCGCCTCACCCGCCCCGGCCAGCAGACCGAGAATCTTTGGCTCCTCTTTCAGTTGCTGCACCTGCGAAACGAGCTCGTAGCACCTCAGCTCGAGGTCGCGCGACAGGACCTCCGGCCCGAGGGGACTCGGTCGAGGAATCATCGCGTTCAACAACGCCGGGATCACCGCCAGCCACAGCCACCGGTCTCTTCGACGAAGCCCCGGGACCGCCAATGCTGCCACCGTCAGGATCAGCGCCGCCCAGGACTGGATACCGAGCTGAAGCATGCCCACGAGGATGGACACCACGAGGACATTGATGAAAGCCCGTGGCTTCGTCATGGAACCAGTATACGGGGCCGCGGGAAATCCGGTATGAGGATTCCACGGATCTACAGAGAAATCCTCCGGTCAAGGTCGGAATGGAGGTCTTTGCGCTGTGGCTTGGTTTGAGGCGTTCCGTCCCCGTGAGTAGGGCCTTTTCACGGCATTCCCGGGCGAGCGAAAGGCGTCGGGACGCGTGCTCCCCTGCCGCCATCCTCCTGATCCGGTCGAGGCCTGCCGCTCCGGCTCCAGGGGCAGGCTCAGCGACAGTGGCAGAAGCAGGGTCACAATCAGCGGGAGTCTCAGGCGCAACGGGCTGTCCGCCTGCTCCACTCAGGAGGCCACGAACACCCCGGCCTCGGATTCGGCTCCCGTTCCTGTTCCTCTTCCGGATCCTGCATCGGAGTGCCGTTCCGGTTCCGGATCCGACCCCCCGCTCCGGCGCCCGGGCGAGCGGGATCAGGAAGAGCCCGCGCCCCGGGCGATCAGGGACTCCAGGCTCTCGTTGATCGATCGTCCGCCGCCCATCAGGCGGTTCTTCAGGCGATAGGCACTCTCGACAAACTTGGCCCTCCCGTATTCCAGGAGATCCATCTGGAAGGGATGATGGGAGATTGCCCTGGCATATTTCAGGAGCCGGAGCCTCTTGAAACGCAGGTACATCGCATGCAGATCCCGACGTTCCACAGCCTCGGACACCAGAATGACGTTTTTCCAGTCCAGCTCGAAGGAAATATTCAGGCGGTCCCAGTCCATGTCTTCCGAGACCAGGCCGCGGGAGAGGGCATCCTGCCAGACCGGTGTTCCCGGCAGAGGCGTCAGCACGTAGATATTGACCAGCGACAGAGGGTTCCTCCGGATGAACTCGTAGCTTTCCTCCATCTGTTCCAGAGTCTCGTGGCGTTCACCCAGGATAAAGGAGGCATGGGGATGGATGCCGTGACGGTGCAGGGTCCTGACGGCCTCCTCGTTGATCTCGACCCTGAAGGCTCTCCCCTTGAGGCGGGTGAGGACCTCCTGATTCCCGGACTCAAGGCCCATGGAAACCGAAACAAAATTCATCTCCTTCAGCATC
>JANTFG010000080.1 GCA_024763555.1 Thermoanaerobaculales bacterium | reverse complement strand
GATCTGGGCGGGCGCTGTTGTCATTCTCGTCATTCTGAACCTCGCGGCGACTCAACACAGGCAAGGCCCGCGACCTGCCGTACAGGCCGAGAAGACCACCCCCGCCCAGGATCCTATTGTGCAGGAACTGATGAAGATGCTGCCGCCGCAGCATGCACTGGATCTTGACTCAGTCTCAGCTGAGGAAGTATCCAGGGTCATGGCCGAACTTGATAGGCCGACGGCAGGGCCGAAACCGAAAGGAAACAGAACATGAGGAACGACCGGAGACTCCTGTATCGCCGACTCGGCCTCATTGCGGCCGCGGTTCTCCTGCTGGGTCTGAGCACTCCCCTTCTGCTCCACTCTCTCAATTCTCCGACGGACCCCGCCACAGAATTGGCATCCTTCGAGAAGCCCCCGATCCCGGATGAGAAAAACGCTGCACGCTGGCTGCAGGCCGGTGCGGGTGCGATCGTATGGTCGAAGGAGGAACAGAAGGTCATCGGTGAGGCATCCCTCCTTCCCTATCGAGAGTGGAGCCCTGAAGTCGTCGCGAAAGTCCGTACAGTCTTGGACGACCACCGTGACGCATTGAAAATCATGGCAAAGGCCCGAAATTTGAAAGACTCCAATTATGGACTGGAGTACAGCAGGACCCTGAAGTGGCAATGGACCTCTTCGCTCCAATTCATCCGTGCCGCGCGACTCCTGGCCGACCAGGCGCGCATGGGCTCTGGTACCTGCGATCTCGAGA
Source organism: Thermoanaerobaculales bacterium (assembly GCA_024763555.1). Taxonomy (GTDB): domain Bacteria; phylum Acidobacteriota; class Thermoanaerobaculia; order Thermoanaerobaculales; family Sulfomarinibacteraceae; genus JANTFG01. The sequence continues at coordinate 13,259 of JANTFG010000080.1, read as the reverse complement.
ACGCGTATGAGGCGCTAGGGACCCTCGGAAAAATGGCCTCCACCCTCGAAGACGAGAGCGGCGATATTGCCGTTCTAATCGGCATCGCCATCGATCGCATCTGGCTCAGCGTCGTTTCAGAGGCCCTCAGCCTGGATGTCGGATGCCCACCCGAGCTCGATCGGATTGAGGCCCTCATGCCGGAAGCTGAACTCGACGAGATGCTGCGCCGAACACTCAGCCTCCAGAGCGCATCTTTGCGTCTCTCCCTGGCCGAAGTCGGCTCCGCGGAGGGGGAAAACCTACCGAGCGATGGAGAAATCGTCGATCTCCTGGAAAGCTGGATCGCCTTGATTGGCACGCCCATCGGCTCGAAACGGAAACAGGTCGAGGAGCTCGTCAGGCGAAGCAATGATACTCTCAGAATTACCGGGATGGGGCTGCAATGGAAATCCCTGATCGGGCGAGCACAATCCGTTCAGGCCCTCCGGCAGGAAGTTCGCGCCCTCATCGCGCTGCGTCGGCTCGGGGCGAAACGGGGCAGCTTTCCCGCCGACCGGCCCGACATCCCGGAGCTTCAGCGCCCAGATCCTCTCACGGGGAATCCCCTCCTTTACACCAGGAATGCAGACGGATCCGTCACTCTGAAGATCGATGCCGATGAGGACCTTTTGAAAAACTGTGTAGCCTCATCGGCGGCTGCTACGATGGAGGCCATCACCCTCCCGGCGCCCTGAGGCAAACCACATCGACTACCTACCCTCCGAGGGGCAACAGACCGACGAGTAGCGGACAGAAATTGGCGCCAGTCACAACATTGTAGCTTTTGGCCGCCGCGGGCCGATTCGATGGAGTCCGGGGCATTTCGCTCACTCTTGAGCTGGGCAAGAAACCAACTCAAGGAGTCAACCGTCTCCTCGATTCTCGAGATCTAAGGGATTACGGTAATCAAAGCCCCAGATCGCCAGTTTCCGATGAACTAAGATAGGCGGACATCTCGGCAACAACTTTCCGAAAACTATGGCCTTGAAACTCAAGCTGTTGGGGGATACACTCTTCAGGTATTGCATCGGGCTCCTGCTGGCGTCGTAACTACCTCTAGAAAAGTGCTTTTACCATGCTTAAGGAACCCTTTCAAATACCTTTCAGTGAGATACACGCGCGAGCGGACATTCCGCAGGAGAAATTGTCATGAGCCAGACCGCAATTATCATAGGAGCCGGACCGGCGGGACTGACCGCAGCACTTGAATTGTTGAGGTCTACATCGGTACATCCCATCGTACTTGAGTCAACCGATCATGTCGGCGGAATTGCGGCAACTTTCACCCACCAGGGAAACCACATCGACCTTGGGGGACATCGCTTCTTTTCAAAGTCTGATCGCGTCATGCAGTGGTGGCAGGAAATCCTCCCAATCGAAGGCTCGCCTGGCTCAGCGTCAGTTTCTGGAGAAAAGAGCAGAGAAAAGCCGGAAAACGGCGATACCGGGGACGCGGCGGAAGACCGGGTCATGCTGCTTCGGGAACGCATATCTCGAATCATGCATGGCGGAAAATTCTTCGACTATCCCATTTCTCTCTCTCCAAAGACGGTGATGAATCTTGGCCTCCTCAGAACGGCCCGTACAGGAATAAGCTATCTCTATTCGTCACTCTTTCCAATCCGACCCGAAGAGACCCTTGAGGATTTCTTCGTCAACCGTTTCGGCGCTGAACTTTACAGGACCTTTTTCAAGGAATACACCGAAAAGGTCTGGGGCCTTCCCTGTACGGAAATCCAGGCGGACTGGGGGGCCCAGCGTGTCAAAGAGCTTTCAATTCGCAAGGCCGTGGCACACGCTCTTCGGAGCCTGATCCGCAAAGACGCCGGAATCTCACAAAAAGAAACGGAAACAAGCCTCATCGAGCGCTTCCTCTATCCCAAGTATGGCCCCGGCCAGATGTGGGAGGAAACCCGGCGCCGCGTGTGCGAACTGGGAGGGGAGGTTCTCCTGGAGCACGAGGCCGTCTCCCTGGACCTTGAAGGAGGGAAAATCCGTGCCGTCGACAGCCTCGATAGAGCCAAATCCGTTCACCGAACACTCCAGGCAGATTTCGTTCTCTCCTCGATGCCTGTACGGCACCTGATCGCCAGAATGCGCGGCCCAATCCCGGAACAGGTCCGTCAGGTTGCAGCCGGCCTTGAATACCGCGATTTCATCACCGTCGGTCTCCTGTTGACCCGCCTGGCTCGCATTGATCCCGCCACGCAAAAGGCAGCTCCCTATCTGCTGCCCGACAACTGGATCTATATTCAGGAACCCGGGGTTCACGTCGGGCGCCTGCAGGTCTTCAATAACTGGAGCCCCTACCTCGTTGCTGACCCCAACACGGTCTGGCTCGGCCTGGAGTTTTTCTGCTCTGAAGGCGACAAGTTATGGATGCTTGAGGATGAAGCGATGGCAGCTCTGGCCATCCGTGAAATAGAAAAAATCGGTCTTGCCTCTGCTGAAGATGTACTCAGCTGGACGGTAATCCACCAGCCCAAAGCCTATCCCGGCTATTTCGGCAGCTATGAAAATTTCCATGTCATAAGGGGTTTTGTCGACCCCATCGATAACCTCTTTCTCATCGGCCGGAATGGAATGCACCGTTATAACAACCAGGACCATTCCATGCTCTCCGCGATGGAGGCCGTCAACTGCATCGCCACCGGAAAGAAAGATGCAGAAAGGATCTGGGCAACCAACGCGGAACAGGATTATCACGAAGAAAAATAGCTCAACGAATCTCCGAAGATCCACCGCGAAGCATCAGTCCTCTCCTCTGCAAAAAACACTCTGGAAAGCCGGGTGTCTGGTAACGATCGACAGCGCCCCCAGGTATGCCGTCAGCCACAAAGGTTCGGCGATGACAATAATGCGGTCACCGGCCCAAAAGACGATCCCGGATGTCACAAAGATCACGGCAGCCGACACCGCCAGGATCAGCAATATGAGCTCAGGAGTCTTGATTCCTTGGGCCAGGACAATCAGGAGAATCAGAGGCATCATGTAGATGTGAAGTAGCGTGACGAGAGTATTGTGAAGTTTGGACAAGACAAAAACCAGCGGTTGGTCTCCAGACGTCATGGAACCTTCCATCAGGTTGTCCCGTAATATGTTCTCAACGAGGAGCTTTGTAAAAACCAGTGGATGTTGCGCAACCAGTCGGATACAGTCTCCGCCGGTCCAGTCAGAAATTTTCTCCCGAGTCTCCTCAATCATCTGTCGCCGGTCCCCCCAGCTCAGGGGAGATTCAAGCCTGAGCACGAATTCCGGAATAATGTACCGTTTGAGCTCTTCGCTCCCCGCCGTCGAAAGTGCAAATTTTCCCGTGATCGAATGGACAATCAGCAGCTGCGGCACCAGCGGCATAAGCGCAAGAAGCACACCTACAAGGAGATGGAGAGGACGCCTCCTGAAAAGACGCCTGACGGAAGGAATCAGCGGCAGGACAACGAGAAGCAGGAGGACATGAAGCTGGAAAAGCGGCTTGACCAGCGTTGCGGCAACCATCAGGAGCACAATGGAAACAATATCAACAACCCTGGGATTCTCAAAATCCACATGAACCAGTTTGAAGACCCACAATGACAGAATGAATAGGAGCGGCAACTCAGAAAGTGCACGGAGGCTGAGATCCATCAGGGAAAGATTGACCGAAAACGCCAGCCATACAATCAAAATCACGATACGGCTTCCACTCAGCTTCCACGCGGCCCGGGACACCAGAAATATCGAGCCGAGCCAACAGCAGATATTCATAAACCAGACGGCTCCGGGGGAGACCATCAAGGGCAGACCCAGCATCAGAGGATAGAGATAGGGGCGTTTGGCCGCACTTCCGGGCATCGATCCACCGTGATAGATCCAATCAGCAACCGCCCTGTACCCTGGGGAGTCAGGTGATTGAAACAGGACCGATTCCAACCTTCCATGCAAGCCAAAAAGGAAACAATAGGCGATGTAGGCGAACAGGCAGAGCACCATCCCCAGGAGCATGATATTCCTCGGGGAGCGGCCTTCGAGGCGTAGCAACAGAGCTTTCAGACGGTAAAACATGATGACAGATCGTGATTTCCTTTTTCCATCCAAGCCATCCTACCATCGTCAAGGACCAATTCAACAAGCTGCCCGTCACGTGATTCCGTTGTCGCAGGGACTCGCTCCATAGCATCATTAAGTTCGGCGAACTTCTGATAAAGATTAGCCTTCTCGACCCTTTCTCTAATGCCGCGCACCAAGGCCCGGTTCATCCCATCCGGCGCATTGCGAAGACTTTCAGATACCACGTCGAGCTTCAGCCGATATCGCTCGACCCCAAAATGTTGTGCCAAGCCCAACATTGTAGCTTTTGGCCGCCGCGGGCCGATTCGATGGAGTCCGGGGCATCTCGGTCAAATCAGGTTTAAGTATCAGCTTGACTGCTTGAAAAATTCAAACCGCCATGCAGGGATGCGCCCAGGGTGGAGTTGATATCGCTCCTTATGACTCCCTCCGAAACTGCCACGACCCACAAGAGACCTGAGCAAATCATGGTGTTGCCGCGGACCATGCCGTCGTGTTTCCGCTTTCAAATCCATCCAGAAAGAGCCCGGCCGGCGTAGCCTTGAGGGCGACGGCCGAGATTGACCAGTACTCGTTGGCGCTGAGACTCCACGACATCGTCGTCGAGGCGCCTCCTGCTTTCGACGAACACGCGCCGTTGGCCCATGAACCCAGTTCGCTCCACCTGAGGGTCTGGCCGGCACCGGGCGTAACGGTGACCCAGTTGGCCTGGGTTCCGACCATATCGACGATGATCTCCCCCTCGGCGCCGGGGAGGGTAACCGAGGCCGTTGGGCCGCTCCCGCCCGCTGCGGCGCCCCCGTCGGCGCCGAAGGCCTCGGCAGGCGTCTGGGGCACGTTGACCCAGGTTGTAGCCCCCGCCTCGATGGTTGTCGAAGCCTCGATGGTGACGGTGACGGTATGGCTGCCCACCAGGGGAGCGATTCTGTACCACAGCTCGGTCCCAACGTCCCAGACCGTATGGTCCCGTCGAATTTTGGTCAGTGGCTGTCCTCCGTAACTCACGCCGGTGGCAGGGTGGTTGCTTCGGGTCGTGATGCCGACGATCATGATGCGGTCTTCACCCGAGGTGCTGTGGGTCCAGGACAAGACTGCAGCGTCGTCCCCGGTGTGGGCCGAGGAGGCCGAGTCCAGCCGAACCCCGTGGGCAGGTGCGCTGGAAGAGCAGACCCTGACCTTGTCGATGTACCAGCCCTCACGCCCGCCGCAACCGTCCATTCCGAAGTCGAAACGCAGGCGGACCGTGTCTCCTGTCGAGGCGTAGCTGCCGAGATCGACCTGTGATTGTCCCCAGGAACCGGTGACGGAGCCTCCGTTGGTTCCGGTGAAGGCCGCTTCGCCGGCCAGGGGATTGGTGTTGCCGGTGGTATTCAAGCTGCTGTTGTAGGCGTTGAAGGTGAAGGCATAGGGCTGAATCACCTCGAAAGCGCCGCCGTTGACCGAGATCTTCACGTTGCCGCCGTCGTATCCGGACTCGGTCGAAACCCAGTGATCAAAGCTCAGGACCGGGTTCGCGCCGAGAACGATCGACGGACTGTCCAGGTGAACGACTCCTGACTGGTCGTCGCTCCCAGGCGTGCAGTCTCCCAGACCGGGGTTGTCTTCCGCGAAGAAAGCGTGACCGGTCCCCCCGGAGGGAACATTCGAGGTCCACTGCCAGTCTCTCGGGGTGTATTCGGCGTAAACACCCTCGTTGCTGAGGATCCACCGGCCTGCCGGGTCCGTCTCGAAGTCCTCGAAGAAGGTCTCAACGACACAGTCCTGTGCCGGGGCATCGGGGTCGAGCATTGGTTGGAAATTGCAGAATGCCGGGGGTGTCCGGAGTTCGACTGCAGCGGCGGCCGCCGAGACCTGAGTGCAATCGGAGGCCTGGATGGTCTCGCCGGACGGCAGACCTGTTTGGAGGTCGGCGAGATTGGTTCCGATCAGATCCGAACAGCTTGCTTCCAGCGCGTCCGCGTGGTCGGCGAAATCCGAGTCGGGGACCTGATAGACCGACATGGCCCGCCAATAGATGTGGGCCGCCTTGGTCAGCCCGATCCCGCTGATGGAGTGTCCGTTGTAGGTCCCGCCGTCAACCAGAAGGGCAAATGCGTGATTGGGAATGCCGGAGTTCGTGTGGACTCCACCGTGGTCGTCCTCGTCACATCGGTACTGTGCCTCGTCTGAGACCTTGCCGGGATCAAAAAAGCAGTTGGGGTTCCACAGGTCGCGGTTGGCCCCGGTGACCTCCCCTGTGAGATCCTCACCCATGAGCCACAGGACCGAATCATCGGTCGAGGCGAAGAGTTCGATCGTGGCGTTGACCCCGGGGACGCTTCTCAGGGTTGCGCCGTCGGTCTGGCCGACCATCACGGTGGGAAGGGGATCGGTGACCGAGCCGCTTGCCGCGAAGAGGCCGTCGCCCGCATTGTTGGCGATGATGACCCCCGAGGCGCCGGCGTTGTAGGCATTGGTGACCTTGACGTCGTAAGCACACCAACTGCGGTCGACCAGGGCGATGTTTCCCGGGGTAAATCCAACAAAGGCCTCGCAGCCGTCACTCGTCGTATCCGTCTGATCATCAACCAGTTCAACCGTTGAGGTGACGGTCAAGGGCCCCGACGGATTGAAACTGACGGGGGCAGCGGCGTAGGATCCGGCGACGCCTGCGGGAGCATTGACCGTCAGCGAGGGTGGTGGCGATCCGCCGTGGGTGGAACAGGCGCCCGGTGTTCGGGCCGTGTTGGGAGCGTCGGTGCCATTCCCGTTGATCTGATCGACGGTCTCCCCGAAGATGTCCGAGTAGGCCTCGTTCAAGGCGCCCGGTTGCCATTGATAGATTAAATTATGGGTGTACTGGGTGTAGGCGTGTGTCCACTCGTGTGCGACGATGTCGTCCGCCGTGAAGCCCGGGCAGTAGGAGGTGTTGGTCCCGTTCCACGAAGCGTTCGGACAGGAGAAGGTCCGGTTAAATATGTTTTCCATCGTCGCCCCGGCGCCGTCGTAGGCGTCTCGGCCAAAGGCGTTCCAATAGAGGGAGTAGGCGTCACTGGAGCCCGAGATCACGTGATCCGCCTCGGTGGTACCGGTCGGAAATGCCTCCCCTTCGGTCCAAAACGGGCTTGCCGGGAAATTGGCTTCGCTGTCGAAGGCCCTTCGATACATGGCGTCGGGGATGCCGGTGATCTGATCAATCACCTTCCCGGTGTGGGCATCGATGAAGACGAATTCTCTCAGTTGCAATCCGTCAGAGATCTCGACCTCCCAGACCAAGTGGTTTCGTCCCGGAATGCGGCGAGCAAGACCGGACCTGAAGACCATCAGCGTCGTGTCTTCGATATTCATGGACCTGGGGCCGGCGCCGTTGGTCTTCTTGATGGTATCGACGGCCATTGCCGAGGCCTGGGCGGCTGTGATGGTCGGCGTGATGTCGAGCATCTGAAGATCGGGTATGATCGTGGCGTTGACGACCCGCAGATTTCCCCGGGAATCAAAATGGACCTTGAGATGACCGGCGAACACAGGAATCCCCTGGTGGACTTGATCGAAATTCAGATGGGTGGAACCCAAGTCATCCAGTGACGAGGATCTCAACAGGAGTTCTTGAGTTGGATCCTTGAGCCCCAGGGCTTCTCCGTAATCCCGGAAGAAGGACTCGGCGACCTGATTCGGGCTGTTTCCCAGGAGCTTGAGTGAGCTTGAGGGGAGCTTGACGAACCGGACCCTGCCGGTTGCAGGATGCAGGCTGATGACAGCCTGACCCCTGCTTGCCGAAACCAGCCGGCTGATTGCATCGGCGGGTCCGGGCGGGTTTTTCGCCACGCACAACGAAGCCGACATGAGGATTAAGGCTGCAATTGCTTGAAACTGCGCATTTCGGGCCGTCATTGTTCTTCCTCCTGAATCTGATTTTCGAGCTCCGGAAGGGCGTTCTCGTGCACCTGTCTCACCACTCTCAAGAGATCCCGTTCTCCGTGGAAGGCCGGCTTTTTCCCGTCATCGACGCAGTGAATGTTGCCCCGGAAATCCAAGGGATGATCGGAATCCACGAGCCGGCGAAGGATGCAGGACTGGATGTTTCGCATCAGGCCTCCCCATGCTCTTCAATCAATCGAAGATCATCGGGAACAAGCTAGCGACCGTGACTGACAATCGACTGACAGCACGATTTCGGCGCCGAAGAGGATTTCGAGTTGAACGTCAAGCTCGCCGGCTGATCCGTGGGCGAGAAGTCATGGTAGTCACGATCCCGCCGGGGTACTCGTAGAGCGTTTCCGAAATACCGTGTCGCACAAAGGTCGTCGATGCGCCCGGCCTGTAAGGCGCGCTAACACAGGCGATGCGGTGCCCATCGGCGAGTTAGCGCAACGCTGCAGGCCGGGATGCAGCGGCGACCGATTGCAACGTTATTTTGGAAACGCTCTACTGGAATCCGGGGGAGGCAGCCTGGGTGGAGGAGCTTGAGAGAGAACTTTCGACCTCAGCGAGAGCAGCCGCCACATCCGCGTATTTTCTCTTCAGGAGGGGATCGAGCCGGATCCCTTCCGAAAGCTCTTTCCTCGCGACTGCAACAAAATCCTGGTCCCCGGAACTCCGGTATTTCTGCTCGAGGAGAGCGGCCCGCACGCAGTGTGCCTCGGCCATTTCCGGATTGATCTCGAGCCCCGTCTCAATCGCCTTCAAGCCGAGATCGATCTCTCGTATCCGGAGTACCGAAGACCAGCTCGCGTGCAGTTGATGAGCGCGTGCGATCACTACCCATGCCCGGGGGTCCTCCCTGTTGAGCTCGGCTGCCTGGCGTGCCTTCTCCAGCACCTGGTCGAGAGCCCTTCGAAAATCGGCGCCCTGCTGATATCTCCACTGGGCTTCGACAAGGGCTGTCTCCGCAGATTCAAGGCGAGCGCGGTGGCTCCTACCGTCAATGGCGATGAGAGCGGCGAGATCGCGTCGAGCTGCACGAAGCTGCGGCATCGGGTCTGCTCCGCCCTTCGTGGTGATCTCCGCAAGCATCCGCCGGACCGCAGCGCGGTTATATCTCGCCGTCGTATTGTTCGGGTTCAGCTTCAGTGCCTGTGCGAGGTATTCGAGGGCTGAATTCAAGCTCGCCTTCGGATCGAGCCCGGCCTTGACCTCGTACCTGGCCTCCGAGGCTGCGGCACTGCCGAGGTTGTTGTACACCCGCGGGTTGTCTGGATTTTCCGCTGCCGAACGCAAAAAGACCTCGATGGCCTGATCGATCGATGGACGTGGGTCCTGGCCATGCTGAATGAGCCACTCGGCTCGGATCGTGTACGCCGCACCGAGATTTGAAAGTGCCACAGCGTTTCTGGAGTTTGCCTCCAGCGCCTTTTTGAAGGCGGCAATTGCCGCATCAATCTCCGCACCTGGATCAGCTCCCCGATTCATTTTGTAAAGCGCCGTTGTCAGTTGTACATTGGCGAGATTGGTCATCGAAATGCTTGATGTTGGAAAACGTGCGATGGCGCCCTGAAAGTCGTGTGTTGCTGCTTTCCAGACCTCAAGCGGGTTCTCGCCACGGGAACTCAGCCAATTGCCCAGACGCCAGCGTGCCAGGCCACGGTTGTTGTAGGCAGAATAACTGTCATGGACTGCCTGCAGAGCCCGGTCGAAGGCAGCAATTGCCCTGTCGAAAGCGTCGCTCGGATCTTGACCACTGCGCATTTTGAAAGATGCGAGCTTCTCGTAGGAAACACCGAGACTGTTAAAGGCAGCGTCTGATGTGGCTTCGATCTCAGTTGCGCGCTTCGCCAATCCAATCGCCTGATCGAGGGAGGCACTGGGATCCTGGCCATGGCTGATCTGGTGGGTAGCCCAACGCCAGTGCAGACGCGATGCGGTCACCAGAGTCTCCAGATAGTCAGGATCGACCTCGAGGGCTTCGGAACAGATCTGATCCGCAGACTCATAGAATTCCGGCGTCGCGTTTCCCTGCTGTATTTTCAACTCGAGTACGAGCGTGGCAAGACGGCAGCGCGACTGGTGGGCCCTGGGCTCGGACCGGGCGATTCCGACAGCTGATTCGAGCGCTTCCCGAGATTCTTCAAAAAGCGCGTTCGCCTCTTCGAATTTGCCGCTTTCGACGAGGGAAGCACCATGTTCCATGTTCGCCCGTCCACGCAGAATCTCTGCTTCGAAGAGCCCTGCGTCGAGTTTCCGCGCTTTTTCAGCCCGACCTGCAGCGTCCTTGAAATGCCCCTCATACAGGGCGATCAATCCCTGGGCATAGGCCTGACGAGCTGGGGCGAGACCTGAAATCAGGGCCAGGTACCCCAAAGCGGGATCACGTAAGCTCTTGTTGATCGTTTCAAGCTGGGCGGCCTTGGCATCCTGGTCGCTCATGAAGCGAAGGCGTGCCAGTTCGGCTTCGTAGAGCTGACCGAGCGTCAGTCCGAGGGCATAGGCGCTCTCCGGAGAGGTGTAGCCAAGATCCCAGGCCCGCTCGAGATCCTTACGCGCCTGCTGGAGATCGTTGAGCGCGAGATTACCGCGCCCGAGGGCATAGGCGCCGGGCCCGTCGGCAATTCCTCCGATATCCTTCATGTCCTGACGGATACCATCGAGCTGCTGCCTGACCCGCTTCATCTCGGGCCGGATATCGTGCTGTGGCAGGAGAGCGGCAATACGCAGAGAGTTCTCGATCTGAGTAATCCGCCGGCCGAATTCCTGGGCAACCTCGGCTCGCTCACGAGCCTGCATCGCCGTGCGTATGGAAAAACCGGCAGCCAGGACAATGGCCAGCGTTGAAAAGGCCACAAAGCCTGACACCAGTTTGTGTTTCGCGATTCGTTTCCGGATCCGGTAGAGCAAATCGGCTCGCCGTGCGAGGATCGTGTCACCATCGAGGAAGCGTTGCAGGTCCTCGGCCACCGCGCGGGCTGATTCGTAGCGCCGATTCGGGTCCTTTTCGAGACATTTGAGAATTATGGTTTCCAGATCCGTGGGCAAAGCCGGAGCAAGGATGCGCGGGTTCTGCGGGTCATCGCCGGCAACATGCAGCAGGATCTCGATTCCGGTCGCGCCATCGAAGGGTGGTTGTTCCGTAAAGGTCTCGTACAGGGTCGCGCCCAGTCCGTACACATCCGTTCGCCGGTCACACGCGTCACGGACTCCCGAAACCTGCTCCGGCGCCATGTAGGCGGGTGTGCCCAGCACGGTACCGGTGGCCGTCTTCCCATCGCCGGCGACCTCTCGAGCAATGCCGAAATCCATGACCCAGGCGTGCCATCCTTCGTCATCCCGGTGCTCAAGCATGATGTTCGAAGGTTTGACATCGCGATGAATCAGGCCACTCCGGTGCGCTGCGTGTAGCGCGCCGGCGACATCGATGAACACGCCAACGACCTGCTCGAGCGACATCTCCCGAATCGCGTCGCGCAGGTCCACGCCGTTTACCAGCGCCATGGCGATATAGTGTTGTCCATCTTCTTCCCCGACTTCGAAAACCGGGCACACGTGATCGTGTTGAATCCGAGCCTGTGCTTTGGCTTCGCGGCTGAAACGTTCGATCTGATTTGGGTTCTGCGAGTGCAGGACTTTGACCGCTACCCATCGCTCGAGTGTGTCATCCCATGCCTTGTACACCGATCCCATACCACCACAGCCGATGAGAGAGTCGATACGAAAACGCGTGAAGGACGGGAGCCAGTCCCCGTCATCCGTCTCCGGGTCGGAAACAGCCCTCTCCTCATACTTCGACTTCATCACAACAGTTGGGTCGGTATCCCTCACCTCCGCATTATCACCGATTCCGGCCGCCATCTCCAAGAAACCCGATCATTCGCTCCGGTACACGGAAACCTCCGTTTTCCGAGGGTCCCGGCGCCCAGGAGCGAAGTCAACAGAAGCACAAAGTTGCTTGTGACGAGGAGGCTCTCAGTCATGGCTCGGGGCTTTCTGATCCCGCCCGGCAATCCAGTCGGAGATCGTCTCGATGAGCTCCGGGGCAACGTGCCCGGCCTGTTCATAATCTGCCGGCGACGCTGCCGCGATCGAGAAGTTCACCGTCGTGGAAACGATGAGCAACATCAGGGCAATGCTCATCGGGAGAAGTCCGAATGCTCCTTGACGTTCTGATGACATCATGCTCATGAGTTCATTTCCTTTCATCAAGACTCTGCTGATCTTCAGCAATTGCATCGATTAACTCGGCATTGATTTTCTCGGCTGGAAGGCCGGCCGCGAGACCCTCCGCAATGAGTTCCTCGAGACGAACCCGCCAGCGCTGGATCCTCCTATATCTTCGATGGGCAGGTCCGGGTTCCGACGGCCCAGCCGACAATGGGCCTTGTCTACCTCCACTGGTACTGGTATGCCGGAGCCGCCTGCAGCGGGACCCAAACCTCGCTCCCGAACTCAGCTTATGTCACGGACGCAGATGAGTGGCAGTTTCTCAGCACCGGAATGAATACGGCGCCCGCGGGGACCCAGAGCGCCTGGGTGGTACTCGGAGTGTACAAGACCGACCCTGACCCGGGGACCTTTCAGGGCAATTTTGACAAGCTCAATTTCAGGGAAACGCTTTTTGCGGACGGCTTCGAGGATGGAACGACGGGCGCCTGGTCGGGTACTGTTGGGGAAAATTGATAGGGGGCTGACCCAGCGGCCACTCGGAAGCACCCTGCCGGAGCAGGAGCCGCGAGCCGGAACCGAATCCGGAGCCGGGTCTGACGCCCGAAACGCAAAGCCGAGCGATGGACTCACCTCGCGAAGTGGTCGGAATTCCCGGGTCCGCATCGGTCCCTGCCACCGGCTCCCAGCTCCGGTCAGACATCAATGAGTCGACCGGCCCACGCATTCCGTTCAAAGAACCACGGCCGCCCCGGCTCCGCCATCCGCTCCGGATGTGCGGCTCCGGCCCCGGTTTCGGCCCTCCGCTCCTGCTCCCGCTCCGGCTCGCTGCTCCAGCTCCATCTCATCCGGCCGGAACACCCACCCTGGCTTTCCGGCGGACTGAAAATCCCCACCAGAGCGGCGGGGATTACTCAGAGCATGAAGTGGTGCTATGGGGAGACTGCAGGGCATCGAGAAGGGGGGCCTTCCGGGCGGCGTGCGGCTCTGCCTTCGTTCCGACCCCGGCCCGTACCTCCGGGTACTGTTCCGGGACCGCGCCTCAGCAGCTTCCGCACGGCGCTCCGGAATACCTCCCCTTTCGCTACCCCGCAATCCCCCTGAGGGCGGAGTTGACCTCG
>JANTFG010000079.1 GCA_024763555.1 Thermoanaerobaculales bacterium | reverse complement strand
TGGTGGCTTCTGCTGCTGCTCTCGATCTCGCTCCATTTTGCGGGCCTGGGAGAGCGCAGTTTTCATCACGATGAGTCCATCCATGCCAAGCTCTCCTGGGACATGGCCCAGGGAGGCGGCTACCACTACAATCCCACCTATCACGGTCCCCTGCTCTACATGCTGACGGCCCTGGATTTCCGCATTCTTCCCGATAACGACTTCACGGCGCGGCTGCCGATCGCCCTCTGTGGGATTTCCCTGGTGCTTCTGGCCTTTCTCCTCAGGCGAGTTCTGGGCGGCCGGGCGGCGTGGTGGACGGGACTCCTGTTCACGATCTCCCCGACCATGCTCTTCTTCGGACGTTTCCTGAGGATGGATCTCCTGGAGCTTTCAACGGCCTCCTTTGCCTTTCTGGCGGCCTGGAGGGCCTTTCGGGGTTCCTTTGCCGCCTGGGGCTGGCTTGGTTTTTTCAGCGGACTGGCCTTTGCGACCAAGGAGAACGCCTATGTTACCGTGGCGATCACGGTCATCGCGGCGGCCTTTGTTTCTCTCGATCGGGGTCCACTGCGGAGTTTTCAGGAGGGCCTGGAGTGGCTGCGCCGCGAATGGACGGGGATTCTCCTGGCGCTGGGCATCTTCCTCCTTGTGACGATTCCGCTGTATACCGTAGGCCTCTCGCACCCGGAAGATTGGGCCTTCCCCATCAAAGCCATTTCCTACTGGTGGCAGCAGCATTCCATTAAGAGGGTGCCGGGACCCTGGTGGTTTTACCTTCCGCGTCTCATCCAGTATGAATTTCTCATCCTGACGGCGGCAGCGATCTGGGTGTTCCGTCGGGGCCGGAGGCTCCGCAGCCTGGAGTTTTTCCTCTTCTTCTTCGGCCTCTCCTCCATCGTGATGTATGTCTATCTCGGGGAGAAGGTGCCCTGGTTGATCGTCCACCAGAGCTGGGCCTTCATTCCCCTGGCGGGCTGCCAGATGGCCCGGAGCTTCGGGCCGCATGGGAGATGGTGGAGCCGCAGCCTGGCCGCCCTTGGTCTGGCATTGACGCTTCTCGTATCATGGACCGCGAACTTTCGCCTCCAGGAGATGGATCCGAACCGTGATCGGGTTTCGAGCCTGCATTTCGTTCAGACGACCCCGGAGTTTCTCAGCGTGGTCCGGGAGGCTCTGGCGCTGAAGACGGTGGGAAATCAGGGAAAACCGAATCTCTTTGCCTCCGGGGAGGCCGTCTGGCCGCTGAACTGGTACTGGAGACATGAGCGGGTCTCCTGGACGCGACCCTCCGAGGCGCCTGAATCGGGCCTCGTCATCTGCAACCCCGAGGACGAGCCGGCGGTTGCGGCGACGCTTGGAGGAGGCTGGAGTTCGGAGATCGTGCCTCTGCGATCCTGGTGGCTGATGTATGCCGGCGAGCCCTCCCTCTCAGACTGGCTGCGCTATTTTCTGACGCGCCGCTACTGGGGCGAGATCGGGAGTACCGAGGTCGTTGTGTTCCGGCCCTGCAGGGCTGAAGGTTGAGCTGGGGGTCCTGATGAGTGATGCGATCGAACTCAGTGTCGTGATTCCGGTCTTCAATGAGGAGGAGAACATCCTCCCGATGTACGAAAGGCTTCGGGCGGCCCTGGACGATCTTGTCAGGGGACTGGAGATCATCTACGTTGATGACGGTTCCCGGGATGGGAGCTGGGCGGCGATTGAGGAACTTGCCACGAAGGATCAACGGGTCCGCGGGATTTCCTTTGCCCGGAACTTCGGCCACCAGGCCGCCGTCACCGCCGGGGTCGATCATGCACAGGGGGAGGCCGTCGTTCTCATCGATGCGGATCTTCAGGATCCCCCCGAGGTCATTCCCGAACTGATCGCCCGCTGGAGGGAAGGCTATGACGTCGTCTACGCCCAGCGAAAGAAACGTCAGGGGGAGAGCCTTTTCAAGAAGCTGACGGCTGCGCTTTTCTACCGCCTGCTGCATCGCATCACGGATGTCTCCATTCCGGTTGATACCGGCGATTTCCGCCTGATGGGCCCGCGGGCTCTGGCGGCCTTTCGCGCTCTGCCTGAGCGGAACCGCTTCATCCGCGGAATGGTCAGCTGGATCGGCTTCCGGCAGGTGGCCGTCCCCTACGAGCGCCATGCCAGGGCCGCCGGCGAAACCAAGTACCCCTTCCGGAAGATGCTGCGTTTCGCCCTGGATGCCATCACATCTTTTTCCTTCCTGCCGCTGCGGCTCTCGACCTTCCTGGGCCTCGGAGTTTCCGTTTTTGCATTCCTCTACATCATTGTCGTTCTCATCCTGAAGTTCATGGGGATCAGCTGGCCGGGCTATACCTCGCTGATGGCCTCCATCCTCTTTCTCGGGGGGGTGCAGCTGGTGATGATCGGGATGCTCGGCGAATACCTGGCCCGGGTTTTCGATGAGGTCAAACGGCGTCCGCTCTACCTTGTCGGGAACAGCACCTCGAAAAAAATGGATGTTCTGCCGCCTCAACGGGACTAAGGGCCGGCGCAAAAATAACATCAGGTTTTCGCATCCCAGCTACACTGCATCTTCGACTTTTCCTCAATCGCGAAATACTCAACGTAGGGACGGCTACGCCTCGGATTTCTCTCAATCGGATAAGCCAAATCTACAGCACATCCGGAAATTATTATTGTGCAGGCCCTGAGAGCAGCGAATCAGCGCCGCTTTGGGCGGATTTTCCGGGCAAGTCGAGCCACCGGACCGAAACCCGCGACCCCGACTCCGCAGAAAACGGCCAGCAGGGGCCCCCAGGCCAGCCCCAGCCAACCCGCTCCTCCCACACCGCCGTAGGCCAGGAAGGCCAGGCCGCCGCAGGCCGAAAAACAGCCGAGGAGCAGGCGCCACAAGGCGGGCTCAGCCGTGGCGGCGCCCGTGCCTCGTTCATAGGTCACAAAGAGGAGCACGACGGGAGCGGTCAGGAGACTGTAGACGAGAATCCACAGGGGTCGCATGGCCCACCAGGCGGGCATTCCGGGATGAAAGGCCAGGGCGGCGGGAAGAAACAGGAAGACCAGGCCGATGAGCAGAACCATGACGGTGCTGTGCCAGAGAAAGATGCTCATGATCATCCCGTTGACGAGAACGGTCAGGGTCCAGGCGCGGTGGTTTTCGAGAAAACGGCGGGCCGGTTTTTCCAGACTGAGGAGGAAGCCGAACTGGGCCGCCGCCAGCGCCAGCAGGGGCAGCTTGGGTGGGAGCGTGTTACTGACGGCCTGAGAGGGAACGCCGACCAGACTCAGCGGGTAGGGGCCGAGTTGCGTCAGAGCAACGAGTGCGCCCAGGCCGAAGAACCCGATGGGAAGAGCGTGGCGGAGACCGTGAATCCGGCCGTCCAGCCAGGCATAGCCCAGCTGATGCACGGCCAGCCACACGAAGAGATAGTTGCACCAGGCGATGCCGTGCTGATCGAGGGCGAAAAAACCGTAGTCCAGGATCGCGGCGCAGATGACCGGCAGGACGATGGTGGTCATCCCCCAGCGTTTCCAGGCCGCCCGGCTGAGCGGCACCAGGAGAACGACGAGGATATAGACCGCCAGGAACCAGACGGGAACCAGCGCCGTCCTGGAGGCCACGTGGATCATCTGCGGGCTCAGACCCTCGGCATGAGCGACGGCCGCCATCGCGGCCCAGACGATCAGGAGGGGGATGACCGGCCCAAGCAGGCGCTGAAGGCGGACGGAGAGCCAGGAGGCATAGGATTTTCCCTTCCTCTGCGCGGCGTCCCAGGAGGTCCCGTTGGAAAAACCGCCGACGAAGAAAAAGACCGGCATGACCTGCATCAGCCAGGTCAGCCAACGCGACCAGGGCGCCAGGTCCAGCATGTGGCCGATCGCCGGCTGTGAATTCTCGAAGTAGGGCGCCGCCATCATCCAGTGGCCGATGACGACCGAGAGAATCGAGAGCATCCGGAGGAAATCGACGTAGCGATTCCGGCTCTCCGGTGTTTTTGCAGCCATGTCCGCGGCCAGGGCCCAGGGTGATTTAGCAGCCATCAGGATCCTTTCCGCGGCTGTTCAGCCGCTCAGTCAAAACTCTCGAGCGCCGAGAGGGCGTGGTCGATGTCGGCGGGTGTATGCGCGGCGTTAATCTGGAAGCGGATGGTCTCATCGCCCTTCGGAACGACGGGGAAGGCCAGGCCCACTCCCAGTACTCCGTGGTCATAAAAGTGCTGCACCAGGGCCCGGGTTCGGGCGGTGTCGCGGACCAGGAGAGGAACGATGGGATGGTGTCCCGGGATGCTCTCCCAGCCGAGATCGGCCAGGCCGCGGCGGAAACGCGAAGCCATGGCCTGCAGATGCTGGAGGCGCTCGCGTCCCTCGGCGGAATCCGTAATGTCCAGGGCGACCTGGGCGGCGGCGCAGTCGGCGACGCTCAGCGGGTTGGTGTAGATGTAGGTATCGGCCTTCTGCCGCACGGCCTCGACCAGAGTCGAGCTTCCGGCGATGAAGCCGCCGTTGACGCCGAAGGCCTTGCCGAAGGTGCCGACGATGATGTCGGCCTGCCGCCCGCAGAACTCCTCGGTGCCCCGTCCCGTCTCGCCATAGGCGCCGATGCCGTGGCTGTCGTCGACGACGGTGACGAATCCCCCGCTGAAACGTTCCCGGAAGGGCTCGCAGACCTCGGCAATCTGATCAATCGGGGCAAAATCGCCCCGCATGGAGAAGATGCCGTCGAAGATGACGATGACTCTCTCGATGCCTTCGGGAATTTTCTCAAGACAGCGCTGAAGTTCCGCCATGTCGTTGTGGGCATAGATCGCCTTGTTCTCGCGGGGCACACCCGCAATCCTCATGGCCCGGATGATGGAGTTGTGATTGAGGGCGTCGCCGACCCAATAGGTCTTCGGTCCCGCCAGGGTCATGGCCAGGCCGAGGTTCGAGGTATAGGCGGAGTTGAAGATCCGGGCGGCCTCGCGGCCCGTGAAATCCGCGATTCGCTGCTCGAGGTCCCGATGGTGGGAGAAGGTGCCGTCGATAAAGCGGACGGCCCCGGGGCCGACGCCGAAGAGATGCGCCGCCTCATCGGCCGCTTCCATCACCTTCGGATGATGGGAGAGCGAGAGATAGGAATTTGAGTTCATCCGGATGAAGCTCTGCTCGGCGCCTTCGAGTCGGTATCGCGGTCCGCGACCGTCTGAAGGGGGCTCGTAGCCGGTGATGATTCGCTCCGGGAGTTTGGAGCGTCCTTCCTTTTCCAGTTCCCCAAGTTCTGCAGCCAATGCCTGATCGAGTGCTTTCATCTGCTCAATCCTCCCCGCCAAAGGGTATCACTACCCGTATTCGAAGAGACAGACTGAGGTCCTGAGACCGGCGATGAGGCATCATTGGGGTCGATCTTGGCTGGGGGTGTGGCCGGGGGCGAAAATCCTGAATATCCCCGGGGTGTGGAGGATGTCCGGCCCCGGTGTCAGGCCTTTGCGCCGTGGACAGGATGTTGGGATGCAGGGCGATCGAGATGTCTTGACAGGCCTGGTGATTGGCTGTTGGTCACATCCAAGGCAAGAAATACTCGGAGCGAGGACTTGAGTCCGCATTCTCAAAACCACCGATTCGAGGACTGTGAAGCAAAGGCGGGCTCAAGTCCCCGCTCCATTTCGACCCATGATGCCGGGATCCAATGCGAGGAAATTTCGCAGACGGGACCTTGTGATTCTCCTGGGGTTCGGGCACACTGACGAGGAGAATCGAAGGAGGAACCCAATGCATGGAAGCCATATTGCAGTCATATCTGCTTTTCTGGTCTGTCTCAGCGGCCTGACGGCTTCCGGTGGTGAAATTACCCTGGAGAACAGCTCGCGCTCGACCATCGCTTATATCGGATCCGACGGCCGGGTTGAGAACGCCTCCCGTTCCACGATCGGCTACATCAATTCCAGCGGCAGTGTCGAAAACGCCTCAAGATCGACCATCGGCTATCTCAACGACGACGGGCGCGTCGAAGATGCCTCCCGTTCCACTCTGGGCTATGTCTCTTCGGATGGCCGGGTCGAGGATGCCTCCCGTTCCACGATCGGCTATGTCAATTCCAACGGCAGTGTCGAAAACGCTTCCAGATCGACCATCGGCTATGCGGAAGGAATGGACTCCTCGAGTATGGGAGCCGTCGCCTGCTTCTTCTTTTTCTTTTTCAGCGACTCCTGAGAGTCCGCCCGGACCCTGAAGCTGAGGTCGGCTGCCGCCCTCGGTCGAGATCGGCATCCTATCGTTGTCGAAGCCACTCATCGAGGAAGAGAAATTTCCAGAGCTCTTCGCCCGTGCCCTTTCGGACCTGATCCGCGACTCCTCCGGGCCTGAAGAACTCCAGCAGAGGGGAGGAAGGGTCCAGGAGTCGTTCCCGCACCTTGACCTGGGTTTCTCCGCCGGATCCGAACCAGTCTGAAACGGGGACCCCGAAACCCTGTTTTCTCCGGTGGACAAAGCTGTCGGGGAAATGGCGGGAGAGCAGTTTCTTGAGAAGCAGTTTCCCCTCAAATCCGCCCTCTTCCTTCCGATGGAAATTGATCTGCGGGGGAAGCCTGAATGCAAGTTCCGCCACGCGGAGATCAACCAGGGGCGTCCGAACTTCCAGGGAACTCATCATGCTGGCGATATCGACCTTGGTCAGAATATCGTTGGGCAAATAGGTCTGGATGTCCGCGAGCTGGACGGCCTGGAGTGAATCAAGGTTTTCGCAACCGCGGAAGGCCTCCCTGAAGGCGTCCGGAACCCTGTGTGCTCCGGGCGCAAGCTCCCGACGCCAGAGATTTCGGCGCCGGGTGTCATCCGACTTCGCCAGTGACCGGAGCCATGCTTCCGCTCCAGTGCTCCTCGGAAGATACCGGTGGGGCCGGAGATGATGCATCAGGGGATAGAGGAGCTTCCGCCATCGTGGGCGTCCCTCCCAGGTGATCCACCGCATCCAGCCTTCGTAGCTTCGGTAACCGGCGAAGAATTCATCTCCGCCGTCCCCGGAAAGCACCATCGGTGCCCGTGAGCGGGCGAGGCGGGCAAGGTAGTAGGTCGGGATCGCTGAAGGATCGGCGAAGGGCTCACCATAATGCTGAACAAGCTTCGGCAGAATCTCCAGAGCATCCGGGCGGAGGATTTCGACCTCCTGGTCCACGCCCCATTGCTCAGCAGCCATCTTCGCCCACGAGCTCTCATCGTAGGTCTTCTCCTCGAATCCGATCGTAAAACAACGGACCGGCCGGTCGAGCAGCTCCGCCATGTAGCCTGCGACCAGGGTCGAATCCAGCCCTCCGGAGAGAAATGCCCCGAAAGGGACATCGGCGATGAGATGTGCCTTGACGCTCTCCCGCAGGACCGAATCCAGTTCTTCCAGCCAGTCCTCCGCGGGACGTCCGTACTCCGGTCTGAACCGAGGCGTCCAATAGGCTTCCGGCTCCCCGCTTCCGTCATCCAGCGAGATACTCATGCGGTGGCCGGGACCCAGCTTCGAAGCCGCCCGGTAAATTGTTCGTGGTGGTGGGATGGTATCGAGCTGGAGGTAGTCGTCCAGGGCTTCCCTGCTGATCGTATCCTCGAAGAAAGGGAGGGTTTTCAGTGCCTGTAATTCCGAGGCGAAAGCAAAGAAACCCTGGCTGCGTGTATAAACGAGGGGCTTGATTCCGAAATGATCCCGGGCAAGGAAAAGCAGCCCGCGGTTGCTATCGACCACGCCGAAGGCAAACATGCCCCTGAAATGAAGGACGCAGTCCGGCCCCCATCGCCTCCAGGCCTCAAGGACGACCTCGGTGTCTGAAGATGTCCTGAAGCGGTGCCCTTTCTCTTCGAGTTCCCTCCTCAGCTCCCTGAAATTGTAGAGTTCTCCGTTGTAGCTGATGTGAAGCCGACCATCCGGAGTTGCCATGGGCTGGTGACCGCTTTCCGGATCGATGATGCTCAGCCGGCGGTGGCCGAGACCCACGGGACCCTCACGCCAGACGCCTGATCCGTCAGGTCCCCGGTGCGCCAGGCATTCCGTCATCCTCAGGAGATTTTCTTTTCCCGTCGCTCCTTTGAGATCCAGAATCCCGGCAATCCCACACATCAGCAGCGTCTCCCCGACTCTTGCTCCTGCTCGACCCGTGAAAAATTCCACCAGAGGAGGAATCGTCTTCTCGGGCTTCAGGTCCATCATCCTGTTTTAGGCCGCGAGGCCGATTTTTTCGAGCCGCTTCAGGCATTTCAAAACAGCGCGGGATCGCGATATCCCGAACGCCGCGGAAAAGTGACGGCGGGACGACATGTTACGCGACCTCTGAAGCTACGTCGAGGGGCGGATCGAGCAGGGGAGTTTCCATGGCTTTGATATCAGCAGGTAGGTCACAGGCCCCCCCGACCCGATAGAATTCTGTTCAGCTTCAATGAGAGAGGAGGCTACTTGCCGAAGGACCATGGAGCGACTCCGCCGGCGCCACACCTTTTTGCCGGTGCAACTGATGACCCTACGAGCGGCGGCAATATCAGGAGCAGCAAACCAAATTCCGGATGCCTCCATTGTGCTTCTCATTCAGTTAAGATGTTCATGCTGCGAACCGGTGTTTGCGGCAGGAAGTAGGCAAGAAATGCAGGTTAGTGTCGTGATGCCGACCTACAATCATGAGCCGTATATTTCTCAGGCTATCGAGAGCGTTCTGATGCAGGAAACGGATTTTGAATTTGAGCTGATGATCGGGGAAGATGGCTCGGAGGATAATACGAGAACAATTGTTCAGGGATATAAGGATAAATACCCCCACAGGATCAGACTTTTTTTGAATGACCGACGGAATGTCATTTACGTCGACGGGCACCCAACGGGATTATGGAATCTGATGAATCTTCTCAGGAGAGCAGAAGGCCGCTATATCGCTCTTCTTGATGGAGATGACTACTGGATCGATCGAGGAAAACTACAGCAACAGGTTGATTTTCTTGAGAGTCATCCGGATTTTGTTCTCTGTTGTCATAACACGAGGGTGATTGAAGCAAACGATCCAGAGGGCTCATACTTTTTTCGCCCGGACAGAAGCTCTCTTACCAAAGAAGTGTTGGAGATCCAAGACCAGATCGAAAATGTCGTGGCCTTCCATACCTCAAGTGTCGTTTTTAGAAATGGACTGGTGGAACTTCCACAGTTCTTTCAAGAATATATCAGTGCCGACATTATCTTGTTCACGCTCCTCGCCCAATTCGGAAAGATCAAGTTTCTCGACAAGGTCATGTCCGTATACCGACGTAACGATGGTGGAATTTCAGTTCATCAGGCGGGTTATACCCTCCATCTGTCGAGGATAGCGATGAACCATGACCTCAATCAGCTCTTGGAGAACCGTTTCTCCAACATATATTTCAGACTCAACGAAGGTCACCATCTGGAACTTATCGACCTGGCGATACGCAGACGGGATCCGTCAGCTTTTTTTCGATACTGTCTGAAGTATCTTTCAGCAACAGAAACCGCCTCGAGAAGCCTCCTGCAAAAACTGTGGAAGATGTTGATCCTTTCTGGCGGTACAGGGTGTGGGTTACTGAGGACGTACCTAAGTCGCAACAGGCGGTCACGGGACCACGACAGAGCGGAAAAACCACTCTCTGCCGAAGGATTTTTCCGGAAAAGGCCTATGTGAGTCTTGAGAATATGGACATCAGGATCTTGGCCCGGGAGGAACCGCGCGGCTTCCTGGCAGGACGCCCGGACGGCACAATTCTTGATAAGATCCAGCAAACGCCGGAACTTCCTTCGTACACCCAGACGCTTGCCGCCCATCTCATCGGTCTCGAAAACGACCGACAAATCAGCTGCGATCCTCTACGCGTTGAAGGTGAAAGCGTATTCGTCATCGACCGGTCGGGAGATTGTATTTCTATGTGGAGAGAGGGTCGCTGGCGCTAATCGCCAAAACCTCGTGATCGGTCGCGAACAGGAATTGTGGCAGACTATCCTCGCCGTTGCAGAGGAACAAGCGTCGGCAGAGGCCTTGCGAGAGCGGGTGCCACGGTCCTCACTCAACGCAGAACTTGATGCAATGGAAGTTCAAGGATGAAAAATATCTGCAGTCGAACTGCCCGAGTCATACAATGGTCTGCCGACCAGAAGGGGAATCGAAAACATGACACCAAAGGAAATCGTTGCTGCCTGGGTCGAAGCCTTCAATCGAGGCGACGCCGATGCTCTCGCGGAATTTTATTCACCCGACGCTGTGAACCATCAAGTCGCCGAACAGCCGGTTTCCGGAAGACAGGCGATCCGGGAAATGTTCGCTGTTGAATTTTCCCAAGCCGAGATGGTCTGTATCGTAGAGAACATCTTCCAGGACGGCGATTGGGCAATCCTCGAATGGCGCGACCCACTCGGATTACGAGGGTGTGGTTTCTTCCAAATTAAAAACGGGAAGATCGTCTTCCAGCGCGGGTACTGGGACAAGCTCACCTTCCTTCGACAACATGGCTTGCCCATCCCAAGTTGATTCGCGAGGGGAGTCAGAGGCTGCATCAGGGCGCTTATGCGACCTGCTGTTTTTCGTCACCACCGGATTCCCGGTCTTCGAATTTCTCTATCCGGTCGGGAACCCGCCTTCCGGGGGAGACGAGATGGCATGTCCCGATCGAGGGGAGGCCGTGTAATGGTTGAGGGAAAAGTCATCCGGAAAGGGACTCTGCTCCCGGCGCCGATTCAGGATGTGTGGGCCGGCTCAGGAGCAGGAGCGGGAGCCGCGAACCGGAACAGCATCCGGAGCCGGCCCTGACGCCCGAAACGCGAGGCTGAGCCGATAGTGTCGTAATCGTAGTGGTCGAAACAACCCACGACCGCATCGGTCTCGGCCACCGTCTCCCTGCTCCGCCCTCAAAAACAGAGACCGCGATTATCGCTCCCGCAATCCGCTCAAAGAACCACGGTCGCCCCGGCTCCGGTGCCGGTTGCTGCTCCCGATCCGGATTCGGCTCCGGATGTACGGCTCCTGCATCGGTTCCGGCCCCGGCCCCCTTCCCGAAGGGGAGCGGATCGCCGGTCGATATCTTCGGCGTAGAACAGCTTGCTTTTCGACGACGAAGTGCCCGCCAGTGGTGGCTGCGAAGCAGAAAGGGCGCCCGCGCCCTCGGCACCTGGAATCTGCCTCAGCGATATTTCTCGAAAACCTCGACGAGTTCCCGGATGCGGGCGGTTTCCGGGGGATTGGCCCAGTGGCCGTCTCTCTTGAACCAGGAACCGACGATAAAAACCTCGGCATGATCGATGTAGTCCGGGAGGTTTGTAGGTGTGACTCCTGAACCGACAACCCGAATGACGGGCAGCCCCTTGAGGGCGTGGAGATCCTCCGGGTCGGGGGCCTGCCCCGTGAAACCGGCGGTGATCACCAGGCCGTCTGCGCGCATGAAGGCGGCGGTTCTGGCGGTCTCGGCGACATCGATATCTGCGGTGATGGCGTGGGAAGCGTGCTTCTTCTTGATGTCCGCGAAAAGAAGAACCCCTTCGGCGCCGATGGCCCTGCGATAGCGCAGGAGGTCCGCGGCACAGCTGTTGAGGAAACCCTCATCCCCGATATGGGCGAAGACAAAGCCCTCCACCCGCACGAAATCCAGTCCGGCGGAGTGGGCGACGCCCAGGGCCTCTCGATTGTTGGCCGAGAGAATCTGAATGCCGCAGTTCAGCCCCATTCCCTTGATCTCGCGCCCGATGAGGGCCATCAGGGCGGTGATCTCGGTCCCGACATTCTCGGCGTAGGGCACGTCATGCATGTTCTCGATCATGACGGTCCGAAGGCCGGCATCCCGGTAGAGACGCGCCTCGCTCAATGCCTGCCTGATGATCTCAACAGGCGGGAGTTCGCCGGCGGGAGTTCCGGGCAGGGCCGCCAGATGAATCATGCCGACGAGATCCCTGTGTGTGCGCAGATATTCTGAGTAGGACATCACAACTCCAGTCCCATTCATCATAAACCGTCCTTCTCATCCCGGGCCAGAACCGTGAAACGGCGGCTGATCCGGGCGCCGCTGCCGTCGACCAGGGTCAGGCGGTGAGAGCCGGCACCGCAGAGAATGGCCATCCGATGCTCGCCCCGGGTCCGCCCGAGGTAGTGTCCGTCAAGATGCCAGTCGATGAGGGCCCGGGGATCGGCGTCCGCAGCCTCGGCTACCATTCGGCCGCGACTCCCGTCGAGTTCGAGGGGGATGTAGATCTCGGCCCCCTCCTCCGGGTAGGAGCAGCTGAGCCGCCCGGCATCCTCCTCCGGGACGCAGTCGGAGCGCCAGGGCGGCAGCGGCCGGTACTCGGGGTGCCGCTTCTCATACTCCACAGCCAGGGCCGGGGGCAGGATGAAGAAGGAACGGCTCTTCATGCGGGAGATCTCCTCGCAGCCGGTGTCCACGCGGAAGCGTCCCTTCGGTCCAAGCTGAACGAGGCGACAGTAGGGGCAGAGCCGACCCGGCAAACAGGCGAGAGGAACGGCGGCTGAGCGGGTTTCAGCGCAGTCCCGACCGGCGCGATAGCCGGAGTCGGCACAGATCTCGACCTCCCGCAGATCCCACTCCGGCGCCTCGAAGGATGGACCCCGCGGCAGGGCATCGAAGAGTTCAAAGAGCAGGGGGGCCGCCGCGGAATGTCCAATCAGCCCGGGCCGTCCCTCGCCGTCGGCATTTCCGGTCCAGACGCCGATGGTATAGGCCGGTGTCACCCCGATGGCCCAGGCGTCACGGAAGCCGTAGCTCGTTCCGGTCTTCCAGGAGATCTGCCGGGAGGAGGAGAAGTTTTTCCAACCGGCCTCCTCATCGGGGCGCGAAACCTCCTTCAGCGCCTCCAGGGTCGTCCAGAGCACACCCGGACTGAAAGGTGAGGAGATCCCTTCCGGTCTCTCCCCTTCGAGGAGACTCAGCGCGTGAAAAGCCCTGCTCCCGGCCTCATCGGCCTCAAGGAGGGATCGCCCGAGGCCGGCGTAGAGCGCTGTCATCTCCCAGAGGCGGACCTCGGCGCCGCCTAAGATCAGAGAGAGACCGTAGTCGTCCGCCGGCCGGAAGAGGGTCGTCAGTCCGAGCTTCCGAAGCAGGGCGGCGAAACGGCCGATGCCGTGGGAACGTAACATCCGGACGGCGGGCACGTTGAGGGAGCGGCTGAGGGCTACCGAGGCAGGCGTCGCGCCGGAGAAGCGGTGGTCGAAATTCCGGGGTGCAAAACCCGCGATCCGGGTGGGGATATCGGCGACGAGCTGATCCGGCAGGATTTCTCCATCCTCAAGCATGGCGGCGAAGAGGAAGGGTTTGAGAATACTCCCCGAAGACCGGGGGGCCATCGTGATGTCGACCTGGGCGCCCTCCCCTTCTCCGATATTTCCGAGATAGGCCAGAACCCGGCCGGTGGAGGTCTCCGCGATGATCGCGGCTAAGGAGTCGATTTCGTTTTCCTGCAGGCGCCGGTGATGGCGCAGGGCGATCTCGAAGCTGCGGCGCTGGATCCGGCTATCCAGGGTGGTCGTGAATACGCCGCCTGAAGGATGCTCCCCTCGGATTCTCTCGAGAAGGTGGGGTGCGAGACGGGGCATCGGCCGCGGTGGGCCGGGTAGATCCTCGGCGAGGGCCAGTTCGAGATCCATTTCTCCGATTTTGCCGCGTCCGGCGAGGCGGCGGAGCAGGGTGTCCCGCTTGGCACGCAGACGGGCAGGATTTCGATCCGCCCGGATGAGGGAGGGAGCGTTGGGCAGCACCGCCAGAGTCGCCGCCTCCGCCCAGGAGAGTTGATCCAGGGGCCGACCGAAGAGTCGCCAGGAGGCCGCACGAACACCAACGATATTCCCGCCGAAGGGCGCATGACCGGCATAGAGCCTGAGGATTTCATCCTTGGAGCAGCCAGCCTCCAGACGCAGAGCGAGGAAGGACTCGATGAGTTTCTCCCCGAAACTGCGCCGCCGCGGACCTCGCATCAGGCGAAGGACCTGCATGGTGATCGTCGAGCCGCCGCTGACAATTTTTCCCGCCCTGAGATCCTGAAGAGCGGCCCGGAGAATGGCCAGAGGATCGACCCCGGGATGCATGTAGAAGCGACGGTCCTCGTATTCGATCAGGGCCAGGCGGTACTTCTCCGGCAGCTCCCCGGGGGTGCCGAATCGCCACTGCCCGTCTGAAGCCGTCGCTGCGCCCAGCAGATTCCCCCTGGAATCGAGGATCGCCGTGCCCAGGGGATCTGAGAAACGGGG
>JANTFG010000078.1 GCA_024763555.1 Thermoanaerobaculales bacterium | reverse complement strand
CGCACCCCATCTTCCCTCAGCTGCTGAAAAACCGCGAAGACCTCCATCTCCCGATTTCGGCCGCCTTTGCGAAGACGAACATCGCCGAAGTCGTTCCAGACCGTCATCAGCACTCCCTCATTCACCTGCAGCTTCCACTGCTTGCGCTCGAGTTCCGCCTCTCCGGCTTCCAGGACGACAAGCATCAACATCAATGCTCCTGTCAGAGCCGCAATTTTTTTCATCATCACCCCCTCCCGCGGTTGATCACGGGATCAGCCATCACATGATACCCTCCCATCATGATCAAGTTCCGAATATTCGGCTTTCCGGTGGCCATTCAGGCCTTTTTCTTTCTGACGGCCTACTTCATCGGGCCGAAACACCCCTTTCAGGCGCCGCTCTTCTGGATTCCGGCCGTCTTCCTCGGCGTGCTGGCCCACGAGCTGGGCCATGCCTTCGCGGCCCGCTCCTTCGGCCTTCAGCCGGTCATCCTGCTTCATGGCTTTGGCGGCCAGACCTCGTGGCGCTCCCCTGATCAATCCATTTCAGCGATCAGGAACATCCTTCTCTCGGCGGCCGGCCCGGGTGTGGGGATCCTCATCGGCGCATCGCTCATGGCACTCCGCATCTTCTTCCCTTCCCTCCAGTCGGGGGCGGCCGGCGAACTCACGATAAACCTCATCTGGGTCAATCTGGGTTGGGGCCTCCTGAATCTCCTCCCCGTCCTTCCGCTGGATGGCGGTCATATCGCCGCGACTGCCGCCACAGCTCTTTTCGGCCGAAAGGGCACCTACCTTGCCCTGGTGATTTCACTGATCCTGACCCTCACGCTGGGAGTCTGGGCTGTCCTGAACTCGGAAATCTGGATGGCCGTTCTGGCTCTCATTCTTTCAATCTCAAATATCCAGGGCCTCGGCTTTGGAAAGAAGCAGCAGCGTCGCTCTGCTCCAGCCACGGATGCAGAGAAAGCTTACGAGATGGCCCGAAGCCTCGCTGAAAAGGGCGAGCAGGACGGGGCACTCGACTGGCTGGAAACAGCCATCCGTGCGGGCTTCGCACGGGCGGAACAGCTCGATGCCGATCCGAGCTGGGCCGGGCTTCGTCAGCATCCCCGTTTTGTTCTCCTGCGGCGCCTGCTTTCGGACCGTCAACGAGCCTGAGCTTTCTTGAAGCCGGAACCGACCGGTCTGGGAGGGCACGAAGCCTTCGACTTCCGGTCATCCTTCCGCAGACCAGGCCGAAAAACCCGAGATGAATTCAACCTTGTTCCGACCCGGGCCTGAAGGTGAGGGCCCGGCGGTCCTTGTACACACCAGGAAATTGAAGAACCCGGTTGTGCATGGCGACATAGACGCCTGCAGGGAGCAAACGGGCCGCCAGCAGCGCCTCGGTCACATTCTGCAGGGCGTCGGTATCGCGAAATTCGTATGGACGCATGGCGCCGGTCATCACAACCGGACGGTCAAGGTCTTGAAGGTGCTCTTCAAGGAAATCACCAGTCACCGAAAGGGTATCGGTCCCATGCACGATCACAACGGCGTCAGAGGTCGGCAGCGCCGTTCTGACAGCCTGCAGGATGACCTCCCGGTCTTCTACCGTCATCTCCAGTGAATCCTTGGACATCACGGCCTGATGACGGATAAAGAGATCCGGAAGCCTCAGGGATCCCAGAATCGTCTCCAGGATTGAACGGGAGTTACTCAGGCTTCCGTCAAACTCGTTATAGGTCTTATCGATCGTCCCGCCGGTCGTCAGAATACTGAGATTCATCAAAGCCCTCCTTCATCAGCGCGGCAGTATATGCATTTCGCACTCCCGCTGCCAGAAAAACTGAGGATGAAACTGTTCGGCTCCGCCGGTTGCGTCACAAGGGTTCTTCAACACCTTGAGAGGACCATGATTCCCAGAAGATTCGGAAATTAAAAAGGGGGACCCCGGAGGGTCCCCTGATGAAGACGGAGTCTTCAGAAATTACGGCTGGTAAGTTGCGGTCAGCGTGAAGTTCGCAGTACCGGATGAACTGTAGTTGTAGACCTTGATCTGGTAGGTCCCCGCCACGCCACCGGTGTTGTAGCTCAAGGTTTCCGGCTTGTTGGTCGTGATCCCCTTGGCAACTTCGGTACCGGAAGGATTGTAGAGGTAAAGATCCAGATCGTTGGAATTGTCCCAGGTCAGACTGAGATCAATGGTCCCGCCGGAAACGGTCAGGTTATAGAGTTTCTCCCCGTGACCGTCCACACTTCCCGAGGCCGTCCCGGTCTGGCTTCCTCCGCCCGAGCCTCCACCGGCATCATAGGAGCCTTCAAGGGTCACGTTCGAATAAGACTCGTAAGCCCGGACCATGATGTACCAGGTTCCCGCGGTCGCCGTCGTCACGTTGACGGTCTCGTTATTTCCGCTCTGGTAGGGGCGGTAATCATAGCTCGAAGTCGTCGGGGCTGATCCGTACTTGACGTAGATGTCGGCATCGCCGCTCCCACCCGAGATCGCGAAGACCAGGTTGGAGGCGCCCGAGGGAACTTCCATCGTGTAGTTGACCGAGTTCCCCGTTGTGGCGGAGAGTCCGCTGACGGGCACACCGTTGGAAAGAACATTATCACCACCGCCGGAAGGCGCAGTCACCGTGACATTGGCCGAGTAGCTGTCGGTCAGACCGCCATTGTCCGTCACTGTCAGGCTGACCATGTAGGTTCCGGCAGCCGAGTAGGTATGGCTTGGATTGGTCACCGTCGACGAACTGCCGTCTCCGAAGGTCCAGGAACGGGAGGAGATGCTGCCGTCGGAGTCCGAGGAAGAATCCGTGAAGGTCGCCGTCAGATCACTGGTCGTGAAGCTGAAGTGGGCCGTCGGAGCGGTGTTGTTGACCGGATCATCGTAGCTCCCGGTCAGGGTCACACCCGAGAAGGTTGCATAGGCGCGGACCATGATGTACCAGTCTCCTCCCGCCGGCGATGAAACCGTAACGGTCTCGTTATTGCCGTTGAGATAGGGACGATAGTCATAGCTCGAAGTCGTCGGCGCCGAACCTCTCTTGACGTAGAGATCCGCATCTCCGCTACCACCCGAGATCTTGATCTCCAGATTGGAGGCGCCGGAGGGAACCGTCAGGTAGTAGTCCACGGAATTGCCCTGCGAAGCCGAAAGGTTGGAAACGGGAACTCCGTTGCTCAGATGACCCGGCCCCGAGGAGGGCGCTGTAACGCTGACGGATGTGGAATGGGAATCCGTCAGGCCGCCGTTGTCGGTCACCGTCAGGCTGACGGTATAGGTCCCGGCGGCACCGTAGGTGTGGCTCGGATTCTGCGAACTGGAGGAGGCGCCGTCGCCGAAGTTCCAGCTCCAGGCGCTGATCGATCCGTCACTGTCCGAGGAGGTGTCGTGGAAGCTCGCCGTCAGATCTGAAGTTGAGACCGTGAAGTTCGCCGTCGGTGCGGTATTCGTGGAACCCGTGTCGTAGGAGGCATTGAGCGTCAATCCGGAGAAGGTGTTGTAGGCGTGAACCATCACATACCAGGTTCCGGCAGAGGGCGATGCCACCGTTACGGTTTCTTCGTTGCCGTTGAGGTAGGGGCGATAGTCATAGGTCGAGCTGGTGGGCTTGGAGCCGAAGCGGACATAAATGTCGGCATCCCCGGTACCGCCGGTGATCTGGAATACGAGGTTCGATGAGCCGGAGGGGACATCCATGAAGAAATTGAGGTCCGCACCCTGAGAAGCGCTGAGGCCGGTCAGGTGGTCGCCGTTCGTCAGCTCCGTGTCGCCTCCGCCCGAAGAGGATCCACCGGGAACACCAACGGCATCCCATGCCTTCTGGACCGCAGCTTCTTCGGTTGCACCATAGAGTTCGGTAGCTGCACTGGCGGTCGCGTTCCGGGCGCCCTCATAATTGGTCGTCGAGGTCATGTAGTGGGTCAGAGCACGATAGAAGATGGCTCTGGCCTTCTCGATGCCGATGGCCGGCACATTGATCGAGGTCTTTCCGCGGGGATGGGTTCCACCCTCTGACATCAGATAGTAGGCCAGGGTTCCGATGCACATGTTGATATGGACGCCGCCGTAATCCTGGGTTCCGGTATAGCGATCGGGGTAATAGTCCGGGGAGGAACCATCGGCCGCCGGATCGTTGAGATAGCGAAGCGCGTCGCCCTCGGTGTTGGGGGTATAGACTTCCTCACCCATCTTCCAGGTATTGGCGCTGACAGCTCCGTCGTGCCATTCTTCACAGGCCGTTCCCATGATGTCGGACATCATCTCGTTCACGGCGCCGGACTCGTTGGAATATTCAAGGTTGGCTGTTGAGGAGGTCACCGCGTGGGTCAGCTCGTGGGCGGTAACATCGAGTGCATACGAAAGAGGAATGAAGCTTGTACCATCACCATCACCAAACATGAAGGCCTTGTAGTAGTCGCTCCACGCAGCATTGTTGACTGTTGTCTGTCCACCCCCCATATCAAAGACATGATGTACAGTCGAGGGAATCTGGGCGCCGCTGCCGTTATAGGAGTCCCGCCCGAATACGGTGTGATAGAAGTTGTAGACGATGCCCGTATTGTTATAGGCCGCCATCGCAACCTGGTCGGAGGACGATCCACCCTCCGAGAACAACAATGTACCGGGCATCGAGGTCGAGTTGTTGCCATCATAAACCTTGCGATAAAGGGCATTATGGATGAGACCGATCCGGTCGATCACAGCCCCGGTTCTTGCATCGAGGTAGACCCTGTCCTGGTGGGTCCCCTGCTCGTCGCTCCAGTTGAGGATACAACGCCAGGCCAGGCGGGCTTCGTGATCGGGACGAGCACGGTAGACCAGCACCGGGTCTTCGAGGAGCTGGAGGTTCAGGGCGTGGAGACGCTGCCGCAGCACCATCCGGATTTTACGCTCTGAGGAAATTTCCGCCACCGGAACCTGTTCGATCTTAGCGGCCAGCAGACCGTTGATCGTTCTGATAACGCCGTCAGCGCCGACATGGAGGTAGAGATCCGCACCCTCGACCGGAAGGTCAAAGTGTGTCTGGTGGACACGAATATGGGTCATTCCCAGCTTATCTTTTTCAACTCGCTGAACCTGAATTTCATCCAGGTCCGTGAGGCGAAAAACTTCCTTGTGATCATCAAAATAATTCCGCACGATGAGCTGCAGATTGCCTCGCTGGGTACCGAGTCCATTGAGAGTACCGAGATTGCCTTCAATCCATCGAGGCTGTTGCAGCTGATCATAGCTTGCATGGCTCACCGACGGGAATGCACCCGCAGGCGCCCCCTCCCCGGCACTGACAAAAGCCGACGCCAGCAGGACCGCAGCTACAAGCATAAACGTGGAAATAAGATGAAAACGACGCATAAAACCCCCCTTGTCGGGCCCGAAGCCCTTCGTCCCTCTAAATTTTCGCAACTCTTCGGATGTCTTCTTGAGGAAAACCTTAGGGGGCCGATTTCGAGCCGTCAAGCCGATCCGGAAGTCTTTTACACTTCCATGACATTCTTTGACAGAAGTATGACAAAGAGCTCAAAAACCCCCTGCTGCAAAGCCTTTTCAAGTCACAGGGGCGTCATCAAGACCTGATAATACCCAACATTTGGATTCGGACCTTCTCATCTGTAACTCGAAACCATCGGCCGGGAAAGCCGCCGGACGGTCCGAGCCTCCTGGTTTCATGTAAGGGCTTTGGCACCGGAAGGACAAAGGGCCGACCCGGCTTTCGGATCGTGCCGGAGAGACCACGAAACACCTGCTCGTCTCGGAAGGCGTCGGCTCCGACGCAATACGAAACAGCCACCCGGATGGGTGGCTGTGAGTTGAAGTGGCGGTGCCCGCGGCGAAGCCGCACAAGAAACACAGCGACTCGGGTCGTCACGAGAAGGAGCGGCGAATGGAGTGAGTCCTGTAGAGTATCTTCGAGGTAGCGTGTCGCACCGAGGGCGTCATTGGGCCGGAGATACAAGGCGTGTCGATGCAGGCGATGCGGTGCCCATCGTCAAGTCGGCACAACGCCGTAGCTCCGGATTCAATGACGGTCGAATGCAGCGCTACCTCGGAGATGCTCTACCCCAGGTTGGAGGCCCATCGGGCCGGAAAGGTCGGGGGACGGGCTCTACGACATCCGCTCCTCTCGGGGTAGAGGGCTTGAATGATCCGGCTCCCAGCGGCGATCTGCACCAATCTCCCGGGCTGTGGGCACTCGCGAAAAGCCTCGACAGACCACCGGTATGCCTGCGTTTTTCGACGAGCACCACAGCACCAGGATCTCGGCACATCTCATCCGCCGGAACCGAATCATTCAAACCCACGAGTCTCGTCGGCTCCGACTAATACGAAACAACCACCCGCTTGGGTGGCTGTGAGTTGAAGTGGCGGTGCCCGCGGCGAAGCCGCACAAGAAACACAGCGACTCGGGTCGTCACGAGAAGAAGCGGCGAATGGGGTGAGCCC
This sequence comes from Thermoanaerobaculales bacterium, assembly GCA_024763555.1. Lineage (GTDB taxonomy): Bacteria > Acidobacteriota > Thermoanaerobaculia > Thermoanaerobaculales > Sulfomarinibacteraceae > JANTFG01. Next base: position 7,790 of record JANTFG010000078.1, on the reverse strand, counting down.
GGGGGGTTGGAGGCCCATCGGGCCGGAAAGGTCGGGGGACGGGCTCTACGACATCCGCTCCTCTCGGGTCGAACGAGTCTCGTCGGCTCCGACGCAATACGAAACAGCCACCCGGATGGGTGGCTGTGAGTTGAAGTGGCGGAGCCGACGAGACTCGAACTCGCGACCTCCGGCGTGACAGGCCGGCGTTCTAACCAACTGAACTACGACTCCGCAGATTTTCCCTGCTCAGGCTGGTGGGAGGTGGGGGACTCGAACCCACGACCCCCTGCGTGTAAGGCAGGTGCTCTAACCAGCTGAGCTAACCTCCCAGACGGCTTCCGTCGGGAGGGTGAATATAGTCAGGCTCCGTCGAGCTGTCAAGCATTTTCTGGATGATCGATCACTGGATTTCTTCGCCTTCTCCAAGGCCGATACGCAAGCGGTCTCGAAAGCAACCAGCCATTTCTCTGCTGAATCGGACAAGATTTTGCTTCCGGGGCTTTACACCTTTGAGGCTGATCGACTATTGTTGACAACATGAGTCGTTCAGAGACCATCTATCGCCTCGGACACTGGATTGCGAGCCACAAGCCCGGGGTTCTTCGGCTGTCCTGGAAGGATCGAGAACTCTTCCTGACGCTTCGTGAAGGAAAGATTGTTTCGGCAGTCGGTCCAAGCCCACGGAGACTCGCCAGGCTCCTGGGGCCCGGAATTCGGGTTGATGAAGCCGATCTCATGATCGCGGCGCGTCAGGCCGCCGAAAAAAACCAGCTCCCCATTGAGGAAAGCGTCGGTGCTGTCAAGGTTCTCATCCAGGAAGATCTCGCTCAATGGCTCTGCGACCCGAATCGCGAAGTCAAACTTCTGGACGAACAGCCGGAAGTCGGACCGGATCCAAACATCTCCTTTCAGCATGCTCTCATCGAGTTGATCCTGACCGCCAGGGACGATGTTTATTCACAACATATCCTCCCCGATCGGTCGAAGGCACTTCGACGGCACCGAAATTTCTCTGAGCAATACGGAGCCTTGCGCCTCAGCGAAGAAGCCGATCTCGTCGTCGCCAGGATCGACGGCCATCGGGACATCACAGAAGTCCTGACGAGGTCTTCCCTCCCGGAGACGGAAATCCACAGGCTCCTTGCGGCTCTGACCTGTGCCGGGATTTTGGAGATCGTAGAGCCTGAAGAAGAGCAAGAAGCCCCGGCCTCAGTACCTCCGGAACCGGAACTTATCGTCAGCGTCATGAAAGAGGACGAAGACAAGACATCGAATGCGCCCAGGAAGAAGTTAGCCCCCTGGGTTGTGCTTGTAGCAGCCGGCTCGACTCTTCTGATCATTGCCCTCTCCGCCTTCCTCTATCTTGGTCGCTTTCAATCGGCGGAAGAAACCCGGGTCGAGGAACATTGGGGAGTCGTTGTCGACCTTGCCTGTGAAGCCGGAGAATATCGCCGGCTGATGGAAACGGCCAATCGCCGGAAAGATGTCCTGGCCATGCCGACTGATGAAGATTCGTCATCGCCCTGCTGGCGTCTGATCTGGGGTGATTTTCCAGGCAAGAGCGAAGCTGAAGATGCCATCAGGAAGATACCTGAAGACCTCCGCCACGAGGGCTTCAAGGCCCATGTTCTGGAATATTCTCCACCGCCGACACCTGATAAGGTTGATTGACACATGACAACCTCGATGGATTCCAAGCTCAGGACGCACCAGCCTCTCCCGGAACTTCTCTCCCTCCTTGTCCGCGAAAATGCCTCGGGGATCGTCCATATCAGCGGTCACAGTGTCGTTAGAAAGATTTTCCTGGTTGAAGGTGAGATCCGGGCCGCGATTTCTTCTCTGGAATCGGAAAAAGTCGGATCGTGGTTGGTCGGCCGGGGCATCATTACGGAGCGCCAGAAAACCCAGGCTCTCAGAACCCAGAGCCAGACCAAGAGCCCGGAGGCCCTCGGCAGTATTCTCCTGGCAAAGAGTGTTCTCAGCCACGACGAACTCAGGGAAGCTCTGGAAAGTTTGGGACTGGCCATCATTCAACGTGCTTCCGCCGATCAGAATGTCATGGCAACCTTCAGTGAGAAGATCGATCTCAGGCAGCCGGACACGATGGGAAGCCTTTCCACGTCGAGATTTATCCTGGAAACCGCGCGTCATTTCCCGAACCGGATGGAGAAGATCCGCCGAATCGGAGAACTTTCCCAGTTCATCCGGGCTGAGGGTGAGGTCATCAGCCTCTCCGCCGAGCTTGATCTGACACCGAGTGAGGCCTTTGTCCTCAGCAGAATCAGCGGCACAAAAACCATACAGGACCTTGTCCGGCTGATCCCGAAACCTGAAGAAGAAACCCTCGACATCATCTACGCTCTCTCACGCTGTGGTCTCCTGCACATCGGTCCCGCTCTGAAGCCGACACCGCTGTCGAAGAAACAACAGAGGGCTTCCAGGGAGGCACGCCGAATTGTCGACGAGGAGGAGTTGAGCAAAGATGCCCTGAAGGAACGGAAGCATCTCCAGGAGATGGCTCGGCACCTTTCTCAGATGAACCACTACCAGATCTTCGGGGTCGGGATGGACGCCTCTCTTCGTGAAATCAGCCGGGAATGGGAAAAACTGAAAATGCAATGCCGACCGGAGCGAGCAGGCGAAACCCACCTCCTGGATATGGAATCGACTCTCAACTCCATCCTGGAACAGGCCCACTCAGCCTACGAGCTGCTTTCCGACCCACCGCGGCGACGGCGCTACGACCGGATTCTCAAAGAGCTGGCATCCGAGCAACCACATGAGGAATCCCGAATTCATCGAGGAGAAACTGATGCCGGCCTGCGCTCAGAAATGGTCGAGGCAAACATCAAACGAGCCGACGAGATGATCCGTGACGGCGAAATTTACCTTGCGATCCAGCTCCTGGAGCAGGCTTGCGCCCTTGAACCCAGACCCGAAGAACTCGTGAAACTGGCCCGTCTGATGCTCCGGAATCCGCTGTGGCATCGACGGGCTCAGCGAGCCCTGAGAACAGCCCTCGATGTCGACCCGAAATACGTGGAAGGCTGGCTGGAGCTGGCCGAATTCTGGAGACGCAAGAACCACAAGGAACGCCAGAGGAAGGCCATCGAGAGGGCTCTGACAATTGATTCGACTCATCCGAAGGCCGTCAAGATGTATGAGCAACTGATGGGCGCAAAAGAGCTCAAACAGTTTCTCAGAATTTCAAGGCCCGGCTGATTTTGCCCTTTCTTTTTTCCGGCCTATTGTCCGGGAGCAGATCTCATGCCGATTCTGATCGATGGCAACAACCTGATGTTCAGCCTGGAAGACAGAAGCCGGGAAGCTGTCAGGCGCCTCATCCTTGATCTGACCAGACGAGAGAGAATCTCGGTCATTCTGGTCTTCGACGGCCCTCCACCGGATCCTTCACGTCCCCGCGAAGCCCTCGGGTCGGTCGAAATTCGCTATTCGGGTGGATCAAGCGCGGATGACACCATCATCAGGATTCTTCGAAATTCAGCTCATCCGAAAGACTGGACACTGGTCTCCGACGACGGGGAACTCAGGGGACGTGCACGCCGGCTGGGAGCATCGATCCTCAGCTGTTCGGCATGGAAATCCCGAGGCAGGAGAAACCCCCGGAAGGGAAGAAGGAAACCGCCACGGAGAGAGGCTTCGCTGTCGCCAGGGGAAATCGAGGAATGGATCTCCTATTTTGAACAGGGGCGCAAGGGTGGAGATCCGGACTGATCCGGAAAATCAGTCATCCTTCCCCGGAGCTTTCCTGAGCTGTTTGACTCTGGACCGACGAATCTTCAGGCGGAGTCGATTCTCTTTCTGCTGTTTCGAAATTCGCGTCTTTTTCCGGACCCTCTCCTCTTTGAGGGCCTCTGAGAGCAGCACAATGAAACGCTCCCGACATTCCTTCCTATTGGCCTCCCGACGCCGGTGAGAGGAACAATCAATGCGCAGTATACCCTGCCGGGAGACTCTCCCGTGCAGGCGGTCACGTATTCTCTCCCGCTGCTGCTCGCTGAGGGAGGGACTCTTCTGAAGGTCGAAGCAGAGCGTCACCCGGGTCTCGACCTTATTGACATTCTGTCCTCCGGGCCCTGAAGAGCGGGAAAACTCATAGACCAGCTCTCCTTCATCGATCAGCACTTCTTCGTTAATCCGAATCATATCTCCATAATCCCCTTCTTCGCCGCTGAAGGCAAGTTGCAGCGGACAAATCCCGGGTTTCCACTCAAAGAACCACGTCCCCACCGGCTCCGGCATCGGCTCCGGATGTACGGCTCCGGTTCCGGATTCGGTTCCTGCTCCCGCTCCTGCTCCCGCTCCGGATCCGGTCTCCGCTTCCCGCCACCGCCTCCCGACCCCGGCTCGAGTACAATCGAGCCATGACGTCCCGGGAAAAGCCTCTCGTCGGTGCTTCGGACTCCGCTGAGAAACGAGATGAAATTCGAAGTGTCGAGGCCGTGGTTGATCGCATCAGCTATGCCAACGAAGAGAATGGCTGGTGCGTCATTCGGCTGAGGGGAAAATCAGGGGAGTACATCACCGCCACGGGCACCCTGCTCGGAGTTCGGGAGGGAGACCGTCTGCGCCTCAGCGGCCGCTGGACCCGCCATCCGAAATACGGCGAGCAGCTCGAAGTGGAATCCTTCCTGGAAATCCTGCCATCCACCCTCGAGGGAATCCGCCGTTTCCTCGCCTCGGGAAGAATCAAGGGCATCGGGCCGGTTATGGCGAAACGCCTGATTCAGGCTTTCGGTTTGGAAACTCTGGATATCATTGAATACCAGCCCAAACGTCTCCGGGAGATCCAGGGCATCGGTGCCGCAACTGCGGAGAAAATCTCCACCTCGTGGGCCCGCCACCGGGGAATCCAGCGAATTATCGTCTTTCTCGCCTCCCACGGTGTTGCTCCCGGGATCGCCGTCAGACTCCACCGCCGCTACGGCGAGTCCGCACTTTCCGTCGTTCGGGAGAACCCCTACCGCCTCGCGGAAGAGGTCTACGGAGTCGGTTTTCTCACCGCCGACCGGATTGCCAGGAAGCTCGGTCTCCCCGTTGACGCACCGGAACGCCTGATGGCCGGGATCGTCCACACCCTCACCCTGGCTTCAAGGAATGGCCATCTCTTCCTTCCCCGCAGCCGCTGTCTGGCAGAAGCCGGGACACTCCTGGACATTGGGGACACCCATTCACTCGAAGAGGCACTGGAGGCGCTTCGAAGGGAGAATATCATCGTCTTGCGGCCATCAAAAGACGGCGAAACAGCAGTCTACAAGAGCCGCTTCGATCGGGCCGAGGCCAGAGTTGCCCGGGGGATATCCCGACTCCTCGACTACCGTCCGGACCATCCCGAGGTCGAGAATTCCACCGAAGAAATCGCCCTTTTCGAGAAAGAACAGCAGATCCGTCTGGCCCCTGAACAGAGACAGGCCCTCCGAACGGCCCTCGAGGCGCCCCTGAGCATCATCACCGGCGGCCCGGGAACGGGCAAAACCACCCTCATCCAGGGCCTCGTCAAGATTCACTCCAAACACTCCCGAAAAATCGGCCTTGCGGCTCCAACCGGGCGCGCGGCGAAACGAATGGAGGAAGCCACCGGGCAACCCGCAAAAACCCTCCACCGACTGTTGGAGTACAACCCGATCGAGAACTCATGGGGACGTAATTTCGACCATCCGCTGGAAATGGACTGCCTGGTGGTCGATGAAGTCTCGATGCTGGATATCGAGCTGGCTGCGAGGCTGATCGACGCCCTTCCCACCGGTTCCCAGCTGGTGCTGGTCGGAGATTCGGACCAGCTGCCCTCCGTCGGCCCCGGCGACGTGCTTGCGGAACTGATCTCTTCGGGCTGTATCCCGGTCTGCCGTCTCAAACACATCTTTCGCCAGGGAAAGGGAAGCCTGATCGCCGAAAACGCGCAGCGCATCAACCGGGGACTCATGCCGCGCTACCGCGAGGATTCGGGAGAGATTTCCGATTTCTATTTTGCAGTTCGGGAGGATCCCGCGGAAGCCGTTGAGACCGCGGTTGCCCTGGTTTCCGAACGTATTCCCCGACGCTTCGGTCTGGATCCCATCGAGGACATCCAGCTCCTTGCGCCCATGCACCGCGGGGATCTCGGAGTCCAGCACCTCAACCGCCTCCTTCAGGAAAAGCTGGCGCCGCCGGCCGCCGCCGAGATCCGCCTTGGAAACCGGGTTTTCCGCTGCGGCGACAAGATCATGCAGCTGAGAAACAACTACGAGCTTGAGATCTACAACGGTGATACCGGCAGGATTCTTTCGGTGGACCTCGATGAGCGGGAGATCGTCGCCGAGTTTTCCGGGCGACAGATCATCATGGAGAGTGATGATCTCGAGGATCTGACGCCGGCCTATGCCTGTACGATCCACAAGGCACAGGGTTCGGAGTACCCGGCCGTCGTCGTCGTCCTCCATGCCCAGCATCACATCATGCTGCAACGGAATCTTCTCTACACCGCCATCACCCGCGGGAAATCGCTTGTAATCATCGTCGGTTCAAAACGGGCCCTGCGTCGAGCCATCGAAAACGCCGAGATCCGTTCCCGCTATACGATGCTGGCCGATCGTCTGAAGGAATCAGATCTCAAGGTCAACTGAGCACATCTCGCTCAGAACGCCGCGGCCACACGAGCCGGGCCATCGCAGCATAGATCCCACCGCCGATGATCCCGGAAACTCCGAGGCGTCCAATTCTGCCGAGGAAATCACTCCCCTCCCCCACCAAGATCTTCAAGCCCCACAAAAGCAGCCCTAGAACCAGAAGGGCGGGCAGGAGTCTCAGGCCGAAAGCCAGCATCTTCCGCATTGGACGGCTCTGTGTGCGTCGGCCGAGGAAGAAGAGCATCACCAGGCTCTGGAGGGAAAGACCGAGGCTGCTGGCGAGCGCGATTCCGCCCTGCCGCAGAGGGGTCGACCACAGGAGGGCATCGAGAGCAATATTTATCAGAGCACCCGCCAGGGCCGCCAGCAGAGGCAGTCGATTATCCTCCAGCGATGCGTAGACCCTGTTCAAAAGAGCGATCAGGCCCATCGCCAGGATCGCAGGGGCGTAGAAGAAATAGGCCCGTGATGTCCTGAGTATCGACTCGGCGCCAAAGGCGCCACGACCGTAGAAGAGCGTCACGACCTCGGTGGAAAAGAACATCAGAAAAATGACAACCGGCGCCAGGACGACGAGATTGACCCTGATACCAAAATCCACCAGGGATGCGAAGGCCTCCCCGTCATTCCGACCCCTCAGCCGGGAGAATTCCGGCGCCAGAGAACGAGAAAGTGCAAGCGACAGCACCGAGAACGGGAGATGAACCAGACGGAAACTGAAGTAGAGGGCTGAGATGGCTCCAGTTCCGACCAGCGACGCGAAAACACGGTCGACGACCTCAACGCTCTTGGAGACCAGGGATGCCACCAGGATGTGTCCGCCCTCTTTCACAGCCGGAGTCACCGGCGGAACGACGCTTTTCGAAGCTTCGATTTCCAGACTCCGAAGGATCCTGAGGACGGCCGGAAGCTGGATCAGCAGAGCCCCCGCAGCACCCAGCAGCCAGCCCACAACCAGGGCCCGAATCGAGAGCCGACGATGCAGGACAATCAGGCTGAAAATAATGATGAGATTCGTCAGGGCCGGCGCCATGCTGAAAAGCAGGAGTCGTCCGGAAAACTGCAGCACCGCGCCCAGAAAGGCAGAGAGCCCGATCAGAAAGAGGAAGGGAAGAACCATCCGGGCCAGAGAGAGGGCCTCGGCCGAGGTCTCCGGCGACATTCCCGGCGCCAGCAGGTGGA
>JANTFG010000077.1 GCA_024763555.1 Thermoanaerobaculales bacterium | reverse complement strand
TTCCGGCTGCTCCGAGGCTGGTTGCAGTTCTCGATGGCCGCTATAGTAGTCTTCATACAGTGACTGTGGCAGGGGCGGAGTTCGAGGCCACGACGGCCTCTGACGGCGTTTGGATCCGAGAAAAGAAAGCATTCACAGTAGATCCGCGCGAGGCGGAAGGTCGCAGTGGGCGCTGAATGGTAGCCGGTATTTTGTCAACGGCCTCGGAGTTGAAACCATGCAGCAACAATCGTGTCGACAGGATTGGCAACTCAATTGTTGAGCTGATCGTTGACTCGAGAAGTCCAAATCGTCTGGCCTGCTATGGTCCACGTGGAGGTTCATCGTGAGAATCCATCGAACACTGACTATCTTCTCTCTCATCCTGATCACGGCGACAGTATCGGGGGCCGGCGCCCCGCCGAGGACTCTCCAGCCCGATCAGGTGGAGCATCTCTTCGAGAAGGTGGCTCCAAGTGCCACGCCCTTCGGCATGGGCATCGTTCCCCTCAATGGGGGCTGGGCGGTGGCCGACCGTCACCGGGACGAGATCATCAGACTCGATCCCGAAGGCCGTGAGATCGGCACGATCCCCTACCCCGCCTATGAACCCTCCGCGCTGGGAGTGAGCGGAAATCTCCTGGTCGCCGGGGATCGCTCGAAAAACCGCATCTATTTCATCGACCCGGAGTCCGGAGTCTGCCGCCACAGCGTTGAAGCCCCCCTCAGCCCGCTGAGCGCCCTGGCGATCGATGCAAAGGGAAGAATCTGGGTCGCGGCGGATCGGGCGGAAAAGATGCAGCTCATTGATCCCGAGGACGGAACGACCTTGCGGGAGATCCAGGCCCCGTCGACCCACATCACGGCCCTCGCCTTTGATTCCGATGGCTACCTCTGGTGCGCCGACCGGATGCGGGATTCCCTTTCTCTCGTTGACATCGACTCCGGCCTCACGATCTTTGATCTCGACAGCCCCGGGCCCTATCCGACGGGACTCTGGTACGAAAACGGCAATCTCTACCTTCTCGACTATCAGCTTGACGCGATCTTCAGGGCCGATGTCGCCGGCCTTGAGGGCCGCTGTCTGCGATCCGGTCCGCGAGAAGGCAGAGTGAGCCTGTATGCCGATCTCCATCAGCTTGGTCCCGGGAACATCGAGAAGGGAGATCTCGTACTCGCACTGCCGGTAGACGGGAGCAACCAGGTCCTCAAGGAACTCAACACGCCGAAGGGAGGAAAGATGGTGGAGGACCAGTGGGGCCAGCGATTCCTCAGGATTCCCATCGAAAAACTTGAAGCGGGCGAGAGCTTTTCATCGACACTCAGCGCAGTCGGCGCCTTCTATGCGGTTTCGACCATCATCTATCCGCACAAGGTCGGCGCCCTCGAAGAGATACCGAAGAACATCGCGTCTGAATACCTCGTGGACGAGGATAAATACCGCATCCGAGATCCCTACATCCAGGCAAAGGTCAAGGAAATCGTCGGGGATGAGGAGAATCCCTATTTCATCGCGCGCCGTCTCTACGAATTTCTGATCGGCCGGATCAACTACGAGATGGTCGGCGGTTGGGATATCGCACCCACGGTCATCCGGCGGGGGACCGGTTCCTGTTCGGAATACACCTTCGCCTACGTCGCCCTCTGCCGGGCCGCCGGGATCCCCGCACGTTACGTCGGCGCCATGGTCCTGCGCGGCGACGACGCTTCGATCGACCGGGCCTTCCACCGCTGGGCCGAGATCTACCTGCCGCGCATCGGCTGGATCCCCGTCGACGTCAATGCCGGAGACGATCCCCTGCAGGCCGATCGGGCCGCCAGTTTCGGCGGGATCGCCAATCGTTTTCTCATCACGACCCGTGGCGGCGGCAACTCAACCGAGATCGGCTGGGATTACAACCTGAAGCTGGAATATGAGAGCAGCGGAAAGGCCAACGTCGAACTGGAACAATGGGCCGAATGGGATGTCCTGGATTGAGCGGGTGAAAGCATTTCTGAACTCGGATCACCAGACGCATGGAGTACCAGACTGATGAGACATCGAAGACTCCCACCAGGAAACAGACTCCCCTTTGCTTTTCTTCTATCTCTCTTCCTGATGGGAGTGGGGCTGACAGCCTGTGGTTTGCGTCCTTCAGGGCTTCCCGCCTGCGGTCCGCCGGTGGATATCGGCGGGGGAAAAGGAAGAACCATCACGCAGCGGATCAAACTGCCATCACCCTACTCCAGAATCTCCTTCAGATACCAGGGGGCACATAACTTCATGGTGAAGGCTCATTACGTGGACATTGTCCGCCACATTCCAGAACAGATTTCACTGGTAAATGCGATCGGGAACTATCAGGGCACCGTTTTTCTGGCCTCCGCAGAGCCGGTAAAATTTGATGTTGTCGCAGATGGTGAAGATTGGAGCGCCAGAATAGAAGGGATTGCAAAAGCTCAGGACCTGACAGCCTGGTCGGGTGAGGGAGATTGGGTGAGCGATTTCTTTGAGTCGCCGGAGCCTGAAAACTGGCGAATAACTCACACTGGAAGGGGCAATTTCATAGTTCGCCGCTTTTGTCTGGATGGCTCTGAAAAACTCATCGTGAATAAGATCGGCAGCTACAGTGAAAGGGTGCAGGTCAAATCTGGAGTGAGCCCCTGCATCTGGATTGTGAATGCGGACGGACCATGGAGCATCTCGTCGAAAAAATAATGTGCCTGGCACGAGTTCGTCGTCATGGGATTGGGATATTGCGTGGAATCAGGCCCATAGCCAGCTCCTCCTCACCTATGAATGCATGGCGGATAGTGACGGTTGGGTGAATCTCTGCGCGCTTCGTCCGCCCTCCAGCGATTCCACGGATATCCGGGGCCGGCTGGTTGGAAACCGGATCGTCGCCGACAATTTCGAAAGTGGGAATGACGGGTACTGGATTCCCGGTCCATAGCAAGTGGAGGGCATCGATCCACCGGTAACGAAGCCCGGTCGCCTTCGAAAGCGGGTTTGGGGCCGAAACAGATCCCGATTCGGAATATGCAATCGGGGAACGCTTTGATAGCATCGAGTTATGAGTCCAACCGTTTTTCGAAGTGGTGCATATCGGTTCTATTTCTTCTCCAGGGAAGAGCTTCGAATGCATATTCATGTTGATTCTCCGGTAGGAGAGGCGAAATTCTGGATTTACCCCGAGGTTGCCCTCGCACAAAGTCACAATCTCCCAAAACGCGAATTGAACCGGATCCGTTAACTGGTTGAGGAGCACAGAGATGTCATCAGGTCAGCCTGGAAGGAACATTTTGGCAGCTGAGGTCACCAACATCACCAGGCATGGGATCTGGCTGCTGGTTGATGAGCGTGAACTCTTCATGCCCTTCGATGAGTTCCCGTGGTTCAAGAATGCATCGGTCAACGCGATTCTCAAGCTTGAAATTCCTGGTCCCAATCACCTGTATTGGCCGATTCTTGATGTTGATCTTACAGTTGATTCTATTGAAGACCCAAGCGCTTACCCGCTCAAATCCAGATCACTGACACCACAATGTGCTGCCCCCGATAACAGGGAAGGATAGAAACACCGGACCCGATGCTTTGGAGTTCTCGTCCGCGATGGCGACGGATATCCCCTCCGAAGGTAGTCTTGAAGGTCTGATCTGCACGGACCTGAAAGGCAAGCGCGGAGGAATCCCGGGGTAAGAAAATGAACCACGGATTTCTCGGATTTTTTTCGGCCAGGAAGACAAGGACGCAGAGAGCATTTCTCTCGTATCCCTTGTATCGGCGGCCCCACCCTGCCGGAGAAACGAGCACGAAGCCACTCCCAATTCACTGACAGCGCAACGACTTTCCCAATCACGAATACCGCTTTTCTTCCGGTGCGGCTTCAGCGCGATGTGGTCGTGGCAGTGACGGTCAGGGAAGGGTCACTGATGACCTGGTTCGAATTGTTCGAGTGGGCTTCGGTGACGGTTCGAACAACGAATTCGTAGGTGGTACCCGGCTCGAGACCTTCGACCAGGATGGATGAATCCATCTTGTCGATCGTCTTCATCCATGGATTACCCAGGCCCCACCACTTGGTGTCTCCCCCCTCAAAGTCGTCTGAGAAGATCGCATCGCGCGGCGGTACGGGATCGACAAAAACCGCCGTGTACCCATCATCGTCGGTGTAAGCGATCGACATCCAGTCAAGCTCAACGGTGGACGATGTCACGAGGAATGGATCGAGACCCTGGGGGGCGACGGTCTGAGTGCTTTGCCAGTCACCGCCGTCCTGCACGGTGTTGAGGAAAGCGGTCAAAGCCGGGTCATCGGAATGGAGAGCGTTCCATCGCAGATGGAGGTCCCCGACGCCGAGGGAGCTGAGATTCATCAGAGAGACCGGTATCGACCCACTGAGCTGGTTGGAGTTCAACCAAACAACTTCCAGACTGGAGAGACTGCCCAATTCGGAAGGAATCGGCCCGCTCAGATGATTCTCTTCCAGATACAGGTCCACCAGATTGGAGAGACTGCCGAGTTCAGGGGGAATCGGCCCGCTCAGGTGGTTCACGTCGAGATACATCGTTTGAAGGTTTGAGAGGTTGCCCAGTTCCGGCGGAATGACCCCGCTCAGATCGTTGTCGTCAAGGTATAGCATCTGTAAATTGGAGAGATTCCCGAGTTCAGGAGGAATCGGCCCACTCAGCTGATTATTGAAAAGGTATAACGACAGCAGATTGTTGAGATTGCCCAACTCCGGGGGAATTGGCCCGTCCAGATCTGTGTAGGTGATTTCCAGGTTTACCAGATGGGAGAGATTGCCGAACTCCGGCGGAATCGCCCCGACCAGCGGGTTGAATCGAAGATCCAGATCCTGCAGATTGGACAGATTGCCCAACCCCGAGGGAATCGCCCCACTCAGATCGTTCTGGTCAAGTTCCAGCTTCAGCAGATTGGACAGATTGCCCAACTCCGAAGGAATCGCCCCGCTCAGATCGTTCACAGAAAGGTCCAGCACCTGCAGATTGGACAGGGAACCCAGTTCCGGAGGAATTACGCCGCTGAGATCGTTCCAGGCCAGGTTCAGCTCCAGCAGACTCGAGAGGTGACCGAGTTCGGAGGGTATGGCGCCGGTGAACTCGTTGTCGACGAGGTCCAGTATTTCCAATCTGGAGAGATCCTCCAGCTTCGAGGGAATCGGGCCACCCATATCATTCACTTTAAGATTCAGCACCTGCAGATTGGAGAGATTCCCGAGTTCACCCGGTATCGACCCCGACAGGTGGTTGTACTCGAGGTTGAGTTCCAGGAGTCTCGTGAGCTGACCGAGTTCGGATGGGATCGCCCCCGTCAGATGGTTGTACCCGAGAACGAGATATTTCAGTTGAGAGAGGTTTCCGATCTCGACCGGGATTGAGCCGCCGAGATTGATGTTGTTCTGCAGGTGCAGGGCTTCCAACAGTGAAAGCTGGCCAATCTCCGTCGGGATGCCCCCGCTGAGATTGTTGTCGTCAAGATCCAGGGTACGAAGGGAATCCAGGTCTTCGATGGCCGCGGGGATCGGCCCGACAAGGTTGTTGGAAGACAGCTGAAGGGCTATCACATGCTCTTCGAGGCCATCGCAGGTGACGCCGTACCAGGTACATTCTGTGCCGACCTCGTTGAAGTCGTCGTCCTGGTAGTTTCGCCACTTGCCCCGGTCTGTCCAGGATGCGCCGCCGGTCGACTGATAGACCGCAATCAGGGCATCCCGTTCAGACGTCGGGATCGTCGCATGCGACATGGGGACCAATACGCTCAGAATGAGGAATAGGAATGTCGGTACTTTCGTCCAATTCATGGCAACCTCCAGGAACGAGCCGGCACGGGTGCAGATACAAAGGCAGTTCGTTCAATATGACAATAGACCCCGGGGACGCACGAAAACAAGGGCCTTTGCAGAGCTTTGACATATTCTTGAGACGAAATTGATACCGCGAAAGATGAGTCTTTATCGCGAAGAAAACTCCGGCGCTCAGGAGACCACAGAGATAGGACAAGAGCCTCTTTTCTTCTTTGTCCTGAATCCTGGCGAATCTGGCGATCTTTGCGCCCTCTGCGTGAGAAATGTATTCTGCCTTCCTGGCCTTCCTGTCCGATACAATCCGTGTAATCCGTGTAATCCGTGAAATCCGTGGTTCATTTTCCTTCCCCGGGCGGGCGGGGGCCTCTGCGCCTCTGCGCCTCTGCGTTTATTTTGTATTCTGTCTTCCTGCCCTGGGCAGGCGGGGGCTCTGCGGCCTCCGCGTCCTCTGCGGGAAAATAAATTCACAATTCTCTGGCCGGAAGCGGTCCGTTTTGCCGTGTTCTTAAGTGAGAAAGACTGAAGGAGGTCTCCATGAACTCGATAAAATCTTTAAAACACATCTTCCTCGGACTGGTCCTGATCTCTGGAGCTGCCCTGCCGCAGGCGGGAGCACAGGATCTCCTGGGCAACGGCACTTTCAATACTGACGTCTCCGGCTGGTACAACACTCCAGATGGCTCGTCCCGCTTTGATTTTCTCGGCACGGATGGTACAGCTCCCTCCGGTAACGGCTGCGCCGAACAGGGTGACACAAGCTTCAATGGCGGAATCAGCATCCGCTGGAACGACACCCATCCCACGATCACTCCAAATGGAGACTATGAGTTCTCCTTGGACGTCAAGAAGCCGGCAGGGAGCATGGCCTATTCCAATGCCCTCGTTAGGATCCAGTGGCTTGACGATACCGGTAGCTACTTTGGCCTCTATAGTGATTACTTTTTCAGCGATTCCAGTTCTGAGGACCTCGGCGACGGAAACTGGCACCACTGGACGGTGCAGCTGACGGCGCCGGCTGATGCCTATGGCGCGGTCTTCAACCTCGGGGTTCCGACACCGTCGAGTGGAAGCGGAGAAGCGGTACTCCGCTGGGATAATGTCGTTTTCAATGCGCAGTCGAACGATCTGATTTTCTCCGACGGTTTCGAAACAAGCGGAACGAGCCAGTGGAGCAGCACCACACCCTGAGGGCTGAGCTTCCCGTCTCACCGGCTCAGGGAAAAACCTTGGGATCACTGATCAGAACGCCGCCGGAATTACCCCCTTTTCTCTCGCGCTCGGGGTTATAATCAAAGATCAGATGAGCACTGAGCCCAGAATCCAACTGGATGGAATCTCGAAGAGATTCGGGACTCATCAGGCTTTGGAGGATCTGTCCTTCAGCCTGGGTGGGGCCTCGATTATCGGCTATGTCGGCCCCAACGGCGCGGGGAAAACCACGACGATCAAGCTGATGATGAACCTTCTCACGCAGGATTCCGGCGAATTGTCGATTCTCGGAAAGAGCTATGGGGATGGGGCTCGCGAGATCTACGGAGCGATCGGATATATGCCCCAGATCATTGCCTTTCAGGAGTGGAGAAGGCTTGACGGGACCCTCGAGCTTTTCGGGAGGCTTTCCGGCATTCCCAATGAAGAGCTTCCCGCCAGGGTGGAAGAGGTTCTGGAGATCGTGGGACTGAAGGAGAAGATCCGGAGCAGGATTTCGGAACTCTCCGGTGGGATGAAACGGAAACTCGGACTGGCCCAGGCCATTCTTCACCGGCCGGAAGTCCTCATCCTCGATGAACCCCTGGTCGGCCTTGATCCTTCAGGTCGCCTGCTTTTCAAATCGATCATCAGGGATCTCGCACGGGAGGGCGTAACGGTCTTTTTTTCCTCCCATATTCTCGGGGATGTCGAAGATATCGTCGATGAAATCATTATCCTTGCGGGAGGCAGAAAGAGGTTCAGAGGCGGTGTCGAAGAACTGCGGTCACGCCTGAAAGGAAGGAAGGAGATCCGACTTTCCCTCTCTCATGACGAGGGTGCCGCGGCTCTCTTGAGAGAGATTCGGCAGATCGTCGAAATCAGTCATCTCCCCGGGGATGAATGCCTCCTCCGCCACAAAGACGAGGCGGACGGCGATCTGCTCACCCACGAGATCATCGAGAACCTGCTGAAGGGCGGGTGCAGGATCCGCAGTATCGCCCCAGTCTCGGATTCCCTGGAAGACCTCTTTGCGGGTTTTATTGAACAATGGAACTGATCTCACTCTTTCAGGACGAATTTCGGTATTTTTATAGATCACGGGTCATGCTCTACCTGTGGGTCGGGATCCCGATCATCCTCAGCCTGACGCATTTTCTGCAGACGAAGGGAAGCGGCAGAAACAGTGTCATATTCGGCGCCTTCATGGCCTGCAGCCTCGTGGGAATGATCGCCGGAACAATGCTGACGGCGACGGTGATCAACGAGATCAACAACCATGTCTATGTCCTCTTCGCTGTGAGACCCTTCAAACGCTCGAAACTGCTGCTGGCGAAACACCTGGCTCTTTTTATCAGCGTGGAGATTGCATTCATCCTGGTCTTCCTGCTCTGGCTGGTGATTGATCTGATCCGTTTCGGCCCGGAGCAGCTTGGAGTTTCTTCCGGAGACGCGGCAATCGCCTTCATCATCAGTCTCTGCCTGAACGGGCTGATGTGCTCCCTGGGCATCCTGATTGGTGTCAGCACACGCTCTCTCTATGCCGGGATCATCCTCTTCTTCATCCTGAACTCCAACATCCAGGTCGGCATCACCTGCTTACTTGAGAAGATCTTCCTTCAGGCGGCGGGAGCGGAACTCTGGGCCAATGCCCTGATCTTTCTGTTCTCGGGCCTCGGTATCTCTCTGCTGCTGCTCATGATCGGACTCCGCATTTTCTCAAGGATGCAGCTCTGAGCTTCCCCCGGCACCCCCCCGCACCATCCTCCAGATTGTAAAACCGACATTGGACGGTCTCACCGCTATCAACATTGAAGGTCGCCGTCGGCGAATAGCCGTAACTGTCTCCATCGTCGCAGCGAATTGAGCGAATATGCCAACCAAAGGGCGTCTGCTCGGTCGACTGGTAGGTCCCCGGAACGGCCAGACCACCCTGCCACAGGGAATCTCCATCACCATAGGCCGTACCGCTGACATCGCCGGTGAATACGAATTCCTCATCTGAGCCGCGGGGATAAGTCGCAACATTGACGAGAATGGTCCCGTCGTCGGTGCCCTCAGCCGCGAGAATCGAGGCCTGAGCAGGTGGAGCAGACTGAGATCCGTCGACTGTCGAAGCGTACACAACCGGGCTGTACGCCCACGATGCGACGCATAGAAAAAAAGAAACGACACAGTATGGAAAGCCCGAAAATGCGCCGGCGAATGTCTTCATGAGAAAACCTCCATGATGAACTGGTCCAATCCAAAAACCTCTAATTCTCACATGACGGGGCCGGGATTCAATATGCTGCTCAGCCCGGTTTTTGTCAAGGAGGAGGAAAAGGGTCGGTCTCACCAGCTTCCGCGGAGCAGCCGGCGGAGTCTCTGACCATCATCGGCTTCATGAATGCCGGGCCCAATACGATCACCGTTCACGGAGAATTCTTCGACGCCGAGGGGAACTCCCTGGGCACCAAGGGCGATAGCCTGGCGCCGTACTCCAGGGTCCAGTGGAGCAGTGCCTTCACCAGGGCGCCGATCAATGCCCACCGTATCGAAGCAGGGTTTGGTGAGGTCTGAACCAACACGCACGACGCCAACTTCCTGACCTGTGCATCGGTCGTGGACAACGGAACCGGCGATCCGACGACGATCAGGCCCTTCTAATGATCGTGCCGGATTAGAGGATCAGGGACTCACCAAGACCAATGAGATCCGCCAGGTAAACGTCAGGCGGTGGCGGATTCTGCCATCGGACAACACCGTAATCTGCCTCAGTCACTGAGCACAGGAGCCTGGCCAGGTCTGCCGGGAATACACCCGCCGCTTTACTGTCGGCGTTCTCGATGGCCTCTATAAGGGATAGCCCGTTGATCTTGCAGAAGCCCCAGATATCAGCGATGTCCTTCGGTTCTTGCCTGTCAAGCGCAGCGCTAACCTTGTTCGCAAGAATATTCTCGGGGCTGTCGAGGCGACCGAGGACTGGATGCTCGATGACGGTCCCGCAGTGTGCGGGGACGTCATTGATCATCTCCACCTTAAGATCAACCCCAGCGATTGAGACGACGAAGCGGACGAACCTCTTCTCTTGCATGAGAACTCGGGTCGTCCATCCCCTCTTGTCTGCGACACTTTGAATGATACGACCAGCCCAAAGGCTGAACTCCCTGCTGTCGTTGACAAACAAATCGAGATCGTCGGAGAACCGGTGGTTTAAGTACCCGCGGGAGGCGGCCGTGCCACCACTGAGGTAAAAACCGGTTTCGGCGAGGGCGACTGCCGCAAGAACCTTGTCCTGGATTGGGTAGAGCACGGTTGTGTAGAACTCGCCGTCCACCTTAGGCCACCAATTCGGGATGCCGCTCTGGAATCCATACCGCGAGGAAATCAATTCCTCTGCGCCGGCTCTGCGAACGAACCCGTTGTCTCCATAGAGGCCAGCCTTCGATCAGGCCCTTGAATCCCAGAAAGGAGACAATCTCAGAGTATTGTGCATACTCGATAAGGCGAACGGCTGCCCAGTCGCGATCCAGTCTTCCGAGGGTCAGATTGCCGGCGAGCATCGACAGAAACTGCTCTTCGTCGATGTCGTAGTCCCAGATGAATGGCAGTCGTTTTCTCATAAGTCCTCGTACGGTACCCTCCCTTTGGGTGGATATCTATATTTCTCTTTCTCCCTCATGGTAGCATCCGAGGATATTTCTGTGCAAACCCCAAAAATAAGAAAGAAGCACCCCATCATCCCTGCATTTGTGCATTTTCCTTCGCACGGGCAGGCTGCGAAGCGGCCGTCTCCACTGGATCGCTTCGCCTCAAACCAATCCACAGCGCAAAAACGTCGGTGGCCGCCCCCGGCATCGAGGTATCTTCCGAAGGAGTCCGGCTTCCGCGGAGCAGCCGGCGGAGTCTCTGACCATCATCGGCGAATCTCTCTGCGGAGCCTCTACGGTCGTCCCAGCGGAGGTTCATCGTGAGAATACATCGAACACTGGTTTCCTTCCTTCTCATCCTGGTCACGGCAGCCGTGTCGGGGGCCAGCACCCCGCCGAGGACTCTCCAGCCCGATCACACCCTTAAGCGCCCTGGCAGTCGATGCTGAGGGCAGGATCTGGGTTGGGGCGGATCGAGCGAAGACCATGCAGCTGCTGGACCCCGAGGACGGAACGACGCTGCGGGAGATCCAGGCCCCGTCGACCCACATCACCGCCCGGGGCGGCGGCAACTCCACCGAGATCGGCTGGGATTACAACCTGAAGCTGGATTATGAGAGCAGCGGAAAGGCCAACGTCGAGCTGAAAAACTGGGCGAAATGGGATGTCCTGGATTGATCGGCGGCTGCAGTGAAAGGGTGCATTTCAAATCTGAAGTCAGCCCCTGCATCTGGATTGTGAATGCGGATGGGCAATGGAGCATCTCGTCGAAAAAATAATGGGCCTGACGAACAAAGAAAGGTTGTGGGAGTCCCGTGGGTATCACTGAGCGCTCCGCCTCTTCAAGGTGGTTTCTCAGATTCGGGTGAGGAAAAAAGAAAAGAAATACGATATTTTAAGCGGAGACTGATTGTCTCAAGCTCTGAGGCGGAGGTGAATATGTTGTGGAGATATGTTCGACCAGTCGAAAGAAGACGTCTTCGCATGGGCGGGATACTCTTCGTATCGGCGGCTTTACTCGCCCTGGCCCACCCTGCCGCTGCCGGCCCGTGGATGGCCAATACCCAGACGCTGGCAATGCATGACCCCTACCAGCTGGACCCGGTCGTCAGCTACGACTCGGTGGATGATGAATACCTCGTCGTGTGGCAGGAGGATGATTCACCGGTTTCAGAGATTTATGGAGTGAGGGTGGACACCAGTGGAATGGTGATCGGAATACCCTTCTTGATTTCCTCGTCCAGCGGCCATGCCCAGCAGGATCCTGATGTCGCCTATGATTTCTTCAATAACCAGTATCTGGTCGTCTGGTCCTATGATTACTCCGACGGAGATCTTGATATCAAGGCGGTTTTCATCCCAGGCGCTTCTACCACGGTGTCCACTGAATTCTGGATCGATGATTCAACCGCTACGAGCGAGAAACCGGCCGTCGTCTTCAACCCGGCGGATATTGTTTTTGATGTTGTGTACGAGACCGGAAGCGTTTTTACTTTGCGGACTGTTGCCGCCGACGGCAGTGGAATGGGAGATATTCTGACGATCAGTGGCACGAGTTCGTCGTCATGGGAGCCGGATATTACGTGGAATCAGGCCCATAGCCAGCTCCTCCTGACCTACGAATGCATGGCGGATAGTGACGGTTGGGTGGATCTCTGTGCGCTTCGGCTGACCTCCTACGCTTCAACCATTGGATCGGAGATCATTGTGGCGCTCCACCTGATGGATTGCGATATCTCCCCGCCGGTTGTGGCATCGTGTCGCGGGAGTTCTTTAATTCCCTATTGGACATGGGACGGGGCCACGTCCGAAGAGACGATGGAGGCCAAGATCGTTCATTTCGATGGAAGCATGGTTTCGGTCGGGCAATTCGGCATTGCAAGCACCGTCTCCACCATTGGAATTTCATGCTCCGAGTCTGCTGGGGAATATCTCGTCACATGGGACCGAGCATTCGAAGGCTCGGGCTATTCCAGTTATGGGATCGTCGGAGCCTTCGTCGACACAGAAGGTCATGAAGGCGATCCCTTCATCATCTATGCGACACCTGATAATTTCTATTACACGAAACCCTCTGTGGCATATGGAAGCAGGGGAAAGGCCCTCGTTGCGTGGCAGTCGGATCGTCCGCCCTCCAGCGATACCACGGATATCCGCGGCCGACTGGTTGGGAATCGGATCTTCGCCGACAATTTCGAAAGTGGGAATGACGGGTACTGGATCCCCAGTCCATAGCAGGCTGGAGGGCATAGGGCCGCCGGCACTACGCTCAGATCAGCCCTCCATTTCGGGGCCCTGAAAATCGGCAAGACCAACGGAAAAAAGTACGGCACAGGGAATCTCTGGTGTTCCAAATTCGCCTCATGGTCGCTGTTCCGTGAAGGCTTCATGACACCATACGGCAACATCGGAACCGAAGACATAAAAAACTGGTTTTCCGCCCGTGGTCGACTCTACACGCGATCCCAGGTCAGAAACAGGACCTATATTCCCAGACCGGGCGACTACCTCTCCCTCTTCGGCGGTAACCACAGCGCTCTCTTCCTCAGGTGGGTCGACTCGACCAGCACCATTTCGGACTCGACCCGTTTTAAGACCCTTGAGGGCAACAAGGACGAAACGGTCAAGGTTGTCACTCGAAGGGTCTCCGATATCGACCGGGTCGGTAAAGACCAGTAATCTCCCCTGATCCTTGACCCGGAAGATGCACCCCCGGTGAGATGCCGGGGCCTTTCCTTCAAGGGATCATCACCACGCGGGCCAGGACAGGAGCGGGCGAGTTCGGGGCGCGGTGCACCCACCCCTATTCGATCGTCGCCAGGATAACAGCAGGGGTAAAACCCGACTGAGGTCGCGAAGCGAGCGATCGAGCGGAGGAGTCGCGGGAGAAGAGATGAAACCACGGATTTCGCTGATTTCACGGATTTCTCCGCCCGGGAAAACAACAGAGCAGAAGAGAAGAGAATGCAAGACAAGAATACTGAGGACCTTTCTCCTCACCGGCATTGATGGGTTTGAGACATCTACGCCCCCCGAAATACGCAGACGCCCATTCTGACCTACGGTGACCGGTTTTTCAGCTCTCAACTCTGTTGAGCGCAACGTGGAGAAAACGCCTGAATCCGCTCGAGCGAAGTCATTTCCTCGCGAATCAGGAGCTGACGGTAGGATCGAGACCACCTCCGGGCCTCGACCTCAGCGGCGCTGAAGAATTGTTCCGGTAATCCTTTCCGCACCACGTTTCTTTGCCGGTGGGAAGACTGATAATGCCTGAAAGCTCGGCTCCCGGGGTCGTTGCGCTACGTACAAGGTATTGAAAACAGAGGCATATAGGTGAGTCAAAAGGTGCTCCACGACAGGAATCAGGTGTTGATCGCAAGGAAATCACTGAGCTTTGGGAGCGTGGGCTTCAGTCCGCATTTATGTAACATCCAGTGTACCCATAATTTGAGGAATGCGGACTCAAGTCAGCGCTCCATTCCGGCCCCGAGACAACCAGGGGCACTACGCAAATACCTCGGCCCCCTCCACCCGCTCCGGCGTGGGGGGAACCGGGCGTATACTGGTTCCGGAGGTCTTGTGGCTCACTCAATCAAGGCGGATGTACTGATTATCGGCGGCGGGATCGCCGGCGTCGTGACGGCCCTGGAACTCGTGGAGGCGGGTCGGCGCGTCCTGCTGG